>JAGCJL010000009.1 GCA_017647975.1 Bacteroidaceae bacterium
GTAGCGCCTACGGGAATCGAACCCGTGTTCCATGCTTGAGAGGCATGTGTCCTAGCCACTAGACGAAAGCGCCATTTGCAAAACGCAGTGCGGAAGCTGGGGGATTCGAACCCCCGGTACGGTTACCCGTACGGCAGTTTAGCAAACTGCTGGTTTCAGCCACTCACCCAAACTTCCATTTGCATGAATGCTTACACCCTGATTTTGCGTTGCAAAGGTAGAACTATTCATCGGAATATACAAGCATTAAGCCAATTATTTTTCAAAAAATTGAAAAAATAATAAACCTCTACCTTTTATGAGAGGTTTAAACATATAAAAAACGACGAGATTGTCTCGTCGTTTTTTATATCAATAAGCAACTTTGTCATCTTTTACACGCCACGCATCAAAAGGTGCCTGCGACTCATCGTGGAGAATATTTACAAAATCCTTACTACGTTTTTCTGGTTTCAATTCAATCTCACGATATATGAACGAGTCATCAAAATCCACTTTGGCTGCATCATGCTGGTCAGCACCATAATAGACCTTATCAAGATGTGCCCAATATATCGCACCCAAACACATAGGACATGGCTCACACGATGTGTATATCACGCAACCGCTAAGGTCAAACGTACCCAACTTGGTACATGCTGCACGTATCGCCGAAACCTCGGCGTGAGCCGTCGGGTCATTATTGGCAGTAACACGATTAACACCTGTGGCAACAACCTCGCCATTCTTCACTATGACAGCTCCGAAAGGACCGCCACCATTCTTAACATTCTCTACAGCCAGAGCTATTGCCTGACGCATAAAATCCTCATTTTTCATAATAAAAACTTATTTTTTATCATAAAAACGCGTCATCCACCAAAAGTGTTCCTCAAAAAGTCACGTTTATTACTGTACAGCCTTAAAACTCATATCAAGTCCCTTGACAGAGTGGGTCAATGCACCTACAGAGATAAAATCGACACCGCAAAGAGCATAGTCACGCAAAGTATCGAAAGTAATACCACCCGATGATTCAGTTTCAAAACGGCCAGCAACCATCTCCACAGCCTTACGTGTCTTTTCGGTATCAAAGTTATCAAACATAATACGCTTTACACCGCCCATGTCTATAACTTTCTGCAAATCCTCAAGAGTACGAACCTCAACCTCAATTTCCAAATCCTTTCCACACTCCTTACAATACTCCTTGGCACGTGATACCGCCTGTTCTATTCCACCGGCAAAATCAACATGATTATCCTTGATGAGAATCATATCAAAGAGACCTATTCTGTGGTTCACACCGCCACCGATACGTACAGCCTCTTTCTCCATGATACGCATACCAGGAGTTGTCTTGCGAGTATCAAGAACACGAGTATTTGTACCCTCAAGTTGGCGAACATACTTACGTGTCATTGTAGCAATACCACTCATACGCTGCATCACATTAAGCATCAAACGCTCTGTCTGCAAAAGCGAACGGACACGACCTGTAACATACATAGCAATATCACCTTTCTTAACCTCGGCACCATCCTCAATAAGCACCTCAACCTGCAACTCATCATCAAAACGGGCAAAGATACGCTTTGCCATATCAACACCGGCAAGCACACCATCCTCCTTAATAAGCAACATGTTTTTTCCCATAGCATCGGCAGGGATAGTAGAAAGAGTTGTATGGTCGCCATCACCGATATCTTCGGCAAAAGCCAAGTCGATAAGTCTGTCTATAAGTTCTTCTTTTACGTTCATAACAAATAAATTTATTCTATTTTCTGCGAAGATATATAATTCTTGGAATTGAAGCAAAGAAGAACGCTTTTTTTATCTTATCTTCGCAACATATTTAAAGCACAGCAACAATTATGAAAATCACCCTTCTCGTCGTCGGACGTACCGTTGATAATAATATCATAGCCGGAATCAAGGATTACACTCAAAGAGTAGGCCATTTCGTACAGTTCGACATGGAAGTTATACCGGAACTGAAAAATGCCAAGAAACTAAGCGAAGCACAGCAGAAAGAACTTGAAGGTGAAGCCATACTAAAAGCCCTGCAACCCGGTGACCGCATTGTATTGCTTGACGAAGGTGGCAAGGAGTACCGTTCTACAGAGTTTGCCGCATGGATTGAACACAAGCAGAATATATCTACAAAACGCGTGGTATTCATTGTTGGCGGCCCTTACGGATTCTCCCCTGCTGTATATAACGCAGCACATGAAAAGTTGTCACTCTCAAAGATGACATTTTCACATCAGATGATACGCCTGCTCTTCATTGAACAGCTATACAGGGCATATACCATAATAAATCACCTTCCCTATCATCACAATTAGAGTACAGAAAAAGAACTACTCTTCCGTTATCTGCTCTCTATAAACATAACACCCGGCATCTATGTCCTCGGAGGTACGCTGGACACCATCAACATCTACAGGCAAAATATCGAGGAACTCACCCGAAGCAATTCCCCTCGCTTGAGAAATCTCCGACAGATGAAAATCATACTTGAATTCATCATTGTCAATAAGCAAAAACTGAGCTTTTGCATAAGATAGTGAATCGGGGCGGTCAAAGACCACACCAACAAAACAGCTATCGTCAGTAGCAACAGTATTTATCAAAGAATGTGAGAAGAAATAGTTTATAGAATTGGGGACGGTATCACCATACTCAACAAAATGTCCCATCAATTCATCATCCTTCGTGCCTGCAATAATACAATTACTGAACGAAGCACGACGTAACGGAGCCGGAACTCCTTCTAAATTATTATGCAATGCAAGTGCGACATCACGCTGTTTCCATACATAGAAATTAGCGATGGTGCAATGCACAAAATCAACATCACCTCCAACAACCTTTACGCAGTTGCCTTCGGCATTGGCTATAAGCGAATTACTCACCGATACACGAGCCATCTGCAATTCCATTGCATTACCTGCGAAATTATATATTTTCGACGACTCTACCGTCAGACGCTGCTGTGCTGTATCACCCTGCTCTACAATGATACCATACTTTGCACTATGAATATCACAATATCGCAAGAGATTACCATTACTTGTTGCCGTAAGCTTCACACCACCCCATTGTCCGGGAACTCTGTCATAAGGCAGATAATCGAACATTCTATCAGTTCTGTCACCACGAAAAACAATAGGTTTTCCAACCTCTCCCAATGCCTCAAGAGAACCCTCGACTTTCATAAAAGCATTATCATGGAAATAGATTGTAGTGCCGGGCAACAACGACAAACGAACATTCGGTTCCACTACAAGACTGTCATACACGACATAATGCCCAACAGCCAATGTCGTGTCGGCAGTTATCTTGGGTGCATGCATAAAAACAGCATCCCTACCGTAAGCCATGAGCAGAACATATTGCCCCACTCCACTTTCAAGTGTAAATAACAGAGAATCTTTGACCATAAGCGGAGTATCTACACCATTTCTGTCAAGTTTCACCGATGCAAGAACATACATACTGTCCTTTGCACGAATTTCAATATCATGCACCACATCTCCCGGCTCGCCATCGACAAGAACATTAAACCCCGACTCACCACCACTTGCCAAGCGTATATCGTTTATACGCAAAGAATTCTTATTACGGTTATGCACAACAAACATTGCTGTAGGCGAAGCTTGATCAGTAAACAAAGTATCAAAAGTAACCGTATCACAAGAGAATTCCAGCCTCAAATCGGGAGCCGAAGAAAAGCCGGCATCCTCGTTGCATGCAACGAGGAATACCGACATTATTATATATATGGTCAAAAATATCTTTTTCATCATAATAAATAACGATGAAAATACACTTTTATTGTAAAAGAATTACAGTTTTCATTTTACCGGAGCATTCTCAAGCAAAGCAATAAGATGTCTCCACCAACGCTCTGTAGAAGCTATGTCAAGTCTCTCATCGGGCGAGTGAACACCACGCATGGTAGGACCAAAAGATATCATGTCAAGATGCGGAGCTTTTTCAAGGAACAGGCCACATTCCAAACCGGCATGAATTGCCTTGATTTTAGCATCGGCAGCAAACAGTTCTTTATATGTATCACATGCCACCTTCAAAATCTCCGACTTCATATTAGGCTTCCAACCCGGATAACGGCCCTTTGTTGTAACCGTTGCTCCTGCAAGTTCAAACGCCGCACGAACAGCATCGGAAACATTCTCACGTGCCGAAATTATAGAACTGCGTTGACTTGTTGTAACAAGAATTGTATCATCGTCAGTGCGTTTCACCGAAGCAAGATTGCTTGATGTCTCAACCAACCCCGGAACATCCTGACTCATGGCAAAAACGCCGTTAAATACAGCATGCAATGCACGTAGCAGATTCTCGGCAGCAACAGGCTCTATCGCACGCGGCATAGCATCAGTGCTCTGCATAGTAAAACGCATGGTAGGTTCAGTTGCAGCAAACTCCTCTTGTACCTCAGCGGCAAAGATATTAAACTCCACACGTACAGGTTCCTTGTCGGCACTCTTGATGGCAATAACCGCCGATGCATCACGTGGGATAGCATTATGCAGGCTACCACCATTTATATCACACAGATAATATTCAAACTTTCCGGCCACACGACGCAAGAAGCGGTTCAACAATTTGTTGGCATTGGCACGGTTCTTGTTTATATCATCTCCTGAGTGACCACCGGTAAGACTATTGATATCTATCTTCACAAAGAAAAGACCTTTGGGCAATTCAACCCATCCATGCTTGAATTCCGCATAGTTACAAACGCCACCTGCACAACCGATAAACATTTCTCCCTCATCTTCAGAATCAAGATTCACAAGAATATCACCCTGTAACAAAGCGGCATCAAGAGCCTCTGCACCTGTTAAACCGGTCTCTTCATCTACTGTAAACAGACAGTTTACCGGGCCATGTTTCAAGTTCTTGTCCGAAAGTACAGCCATTGCAGCCGCCACACCAATACCATTGTCGGCACCAAGCGTTGTTCCCTGAGCTTTAAGCCACTCGCCATCAACAAAAGGACGTATTGGATCTTTAGTAAAATCATGCACCACATCAGGGCGTTTGTCACAAACCATATCCATGTGTCCCTGCAAAATAATTGTCTTGCGATTCTCATAACCGGGATATGCTGGTTTCTTTATAAGTACATTGCCAACAGCATCAACAATGGTTTCATATCCTAACGACTCACCGAAGTTCTTCAAGAAAGCCGATATCTGTGCCTCATTCTTTGAACCATGAGGAATGTCACATATCTGCATAAAATGATTAAAAAGAGCTTCGGGTTGTAAATGAAGATGTTCCATAATAAATTATTTAAATTGTTAATTATTTTTTCATATTGTTAAAAATACTCAAAACAGAGTTTTTCGTTGTTATTTTTTACATTTTTCACATAAAACCCAACAAGAAAAAGCGAAGATTTTTCGTAACTTTGCAAGCACATTCGCGAACAGGTCTTTATACTCATTGAAAGATGTCAAAACCAGAGCTTTGATATATTTCATATTAAAAACCATACATATTCGCGGTTTACTGCAAAAATAATAGAAATGTTTAAAACTTTACTATTTACACTGCTAATAATTGCAATAAGCGTAGCTTTACTCTCTATTACAATTATTATAAAGAAGAACGGCAGATTCCCCAACACCCACGTAGGCGGCAACAAGGCTATGCGTAAAAGAGGAATCAAATGTGTACAGTCACAAGACAAGGATGCACGCCGTAGCAATCCAATGGCTGTGAAGGAAAACAGATAACATACAAAAAGAAAAATTACTATTTAAATACTATGAGAACTACAAAGAAAATCACATTCATCACACTTGCAGTGGCAACACTGCTCATCTTCGCTCAGTGCGGAAATAAAGCTGCTTGCAACACTACAGTAGCGGCTGCTGCATGTATAGACTCTTCTGCAGCAAGTTTAAAGGTTGTTTTCGTTGATCTTGATTCTTTGATGAACAACTACAACCTTGCAAAAGATATCAACAAAGCGATGATGCGTAAAGAAGAAGATATCAAAATGAAACTTACCGACAAGTACAAAGCCCTACAGGCCGATCAGGCAGACTTTGAGCGTAAGTACAAGAACAATGTCTATGCAACTCCCGAGAGAGCACAAGAGGAGTACAACCGTATTGTAAAGAAAGAGCAGGAGATTGTACAGTTGGAGCAGCAGTTGACAGCCGAGTTCGAGAAAGAAGGTTTGCAAAAGAACCAGATGTTGCGTGACTCTATCAGCAAGTTCATCAAAGAGTATAACGCACAGAAAGGTTATGACTATATCCTTACCAAGTTAGGTGAGAATATCCTCTTTGCAAACGAAGCACTCAACATCACAAAAGAGATTGTTGACGGACTCAACAACAAATACGAAGCAACAAATGAGTAATATTTGATACAAACAATAAAAATGAAGGCACGACATGAGTCGTGCCTTCATTTTTATATTTACACCCTCTGCCCCAGTAGATAATGACACTGCAACAAAAGTCCTATTTCATAATAATTCATTGAACCACATACAAAAAAATAACGGATACAAGACTGTATCCGTTATCTACATTTTAAAAGAGGAGAGTTATTGCCTTAAAACAATATCACATTCTTGAATTATTTCTTCTTCGCAGGCATTTTATGTGGAGAAATCATATTCTCGGGACGCAACAACTCATCAAGTTCCTCTCTTGACAGCAGTCCCTCTTCAAGAACAAGATCATAGACACTGCGATTCTCCTTCAAAGCCCTCTTCGCAATCTTGGCACTATTCTCATAGCCAAGTACAGGGTTAAGAGCTGTAACGATACCGATACTTCCAAGTACAAGTTCCTTGCAATGTCCTTCATTGGCAGTGATACCATCCACACACAACACACGCAGACGTGTCATACCACGCAACAACATGCGTATAGATGATATAATGGCATGTACTATCACAGGCTCCATAACATTCAACTGCAACTGACCGGCCTCGGCAGCAAAAGTAACAGTAAGGTCATTACCGATAACGCGGAAACATATCTGGTTAACGACCTCAGGAATCACAGGATTCACCTTGCCCGGCATGATACTTGAACCAGGTTGCATAGGTGGCAGATTTATCTCGTTCAAGCCACAACGTGGACCGCTTGACAACAAACGCAGGTCATTACAAATCTTAGACAACTTAACAGCCAAGCGTTTCAATGCCGAAGAATACATAACCGAAGAACCAGCATCAGGAGTAGCCTCGACAAGGTTACCGGCCAAGACAAATTTCTTTCCCGATATAACCCTCAATGCATCAACACAAGCCTGAGCATATCCGGGTTCGGTATTGATACCTGTACCAATGGCTGTAGCACCCATATTAACCTCAAGGAACAGACGTGCCATCTCATTAAGACGACTCACCTCCTCATCAAGAGTAACAGCAAAAGCCTCGAATTCCTGACCGAGCGTCATAGGAACAGCATCCTGCAACTGTGTGCGACCCATCTTTATAACCTTGTCAAACTCCTTACCCTTTGCACGGAACGACTCTATAAGACGCTTCAACTCACGTACCAAGTCCTCGTTATGCAAAATAAAGCAAAGTTTGAACGATGTAGGATAAGCATCATTCGTTGATTGCGACAAGTTTACATGGTCATTGGGGTGGCAATACTGATATTCGCCCTTCTTATGCCCCATGATTTCAAGGGCACGGTTAGCAACCACCTCATTTATATTCATATTGGTAGATGTTCCTGCACCACCCTGAATAAGATCTACAGGGAACTGATCGACCAAAGCACCGTCCATAATCTCTTCACAAGCCTTTTTAATTGCCGCACCAATAGTCTCATCGAGCGTTCCGAGCGACACGTTGGCATGTGCCGCAGCCCATTTGACCATTGCAAGAGCCTTTACATAATAAGGATGATCGCTAATGGTAATACCACTGATATCCTTAAAATTCACCATTGCCCTGAGAGTCTGCACACCATAATATGCATCAGCAGGGACCTGAATTTCGCCTAACGAATCATGTTCAAGACGTGTTTTCATACTACATATATTTAATTATAAATTCATTACAATAATAATGTAACAACATGGCAAATTGTTCTGTCACTAACAAAGCCCATTACTATTGCGAATATATGAATTAAATATCGTAAGCAAATAAAATAAGAGGATTTTTTTCTCCGAAATTAAAAAATAAAAAAGAGAACCACGATTTTGGTTCTCTTTGAGTAGCGGGGGAAGGGATCGAACCTCCGGCCTTTGGGTTATGAGCCCAACGAGCTACCACTGCTCCACGCCGCGATGCGGTTTTCAAAACTGATGCAAAGGTAAAGCAAATATTCTTACCCAACAAATTTTAGAGCGACTTTTTGGGCACAGAGAGCAAATTTAACTAATCACCATATTCTTTAAGATTAGACACCCCATTTTATTTTGCCATTTTTTGCACAGCTGTGCAAAAATGTGTAATTTTGCAATCAAATAAAGAA
>JAGCJL010000087.1 GCA_017647975.1 Bacteroidaceae bacterium
GTGGCTAGGACACATGCCTCTCACGCATGGAACACGGGTTCGATTCCCGTAGGCGCTACAGGTGTTTTAAATGTTTCATGGCGCTTTCGTCTAGTGGCTAGGACACATGCCTCTCACGCATGGAACACGGGTTCGATTCCCGTAGGCGCTACAAAAAAGAAGCAACTTAGTTGCTTCTTTTTTGTGTATATTTTTATTTGCTGTTCCAGAAATTGAGATACTCTTTTGCGACTTTGATATAATCGTTGTGTTTTTTTATAAAAAGGATACTCTCTTTTTGAAGTTGTACTATATGCTCCTTGTTTTCTATCAGCCATTTTAATTTCTGATAGACATCTTCTTCGCTTGGTGTTACGTTTATCATTGGCCTAAGCTCTTTTTCACCGAGAATCTCATAGCACTCTTCTTCGGCTCCACCTACTACTATTTTGCCTTTTGACATTGCTAAAAGTGCGTTCATTCCGGGGCTGTAGCCGTAGAGCTGGTCGAGCTGGATGTCGCAATCGTTGATGTATCTTGTGTATTGATGAAATGGTGTATTTTCGACTTTCAGTATCTCGCAATCTTCGGGGAACTCTTTCTCTATACGTTTTAATGCCCGTAGCATTATGTCTGTTCCTTTGTATATGCTGCGTTCTTTCTGTATGCCAATGAAGAAGCGTATCTTTCTTGCTTTGTTATAGTATTTTTTTTCCTGCTCTATGCTTGTGTTTATAGGGAATGGAATGTATGTGAGCTTGTGACTGTACTTTTCTTTGTATGCAGTGTGGTATTCGTACATGCTTGCTATAATGCCGTTGCAGTCATCGGCAATCTCGTGGTTGAGCTTGCTCTTTGGTGTGTTGCTCCAGTCTTTCTGTTGCTCCAGTGTATAGGCATTTGTGATTTTCTGTTCACCTATATTGAAGTCGGAATAACGGAAAATGTGCGGTTCTCTTGTACAGGCATCTACCCAAAAGGCATCCATGCCGTGTGCTCCCATAAAAAATTTCCTGTTGTGTCTTCTTAGGTAATGGTATATAGGGCGAATACGTTCTGCCTTGAGCTCTAAAAACATTGGGTTTATGATTTGTACTATATCATATCCGCGTAGTCTTGGGAGCAGGGAGTATGTTTTGAGCAGGTATTTTATTCCGTTTAATTTGCCTTGTTTGCGAACTAATGATATATCACGGGTGTAGTTCTTCCAAAAGTCGCCGTTGCTTATTACGCAGACTTCGTGCCCAAGGGAGCGTAGCCCTTCGGCGAGTGTCCAATGAACATTGCTGTATTCTCCTAATAATAGAATTCTCATCTGGCTTTGTTCTTAATTTTTATTTATAAAAATGCGTAATAGTTTTATACCAGTTCTGCTGTTGGCGAAAATACGGAATATCCGGTATTTTAATGTGTATCTTTTTGGGGGTAGTGGGTAAAGACCGGCTTCCCTAAGACGGTTGTTGCATGTGTGATAAATCTCTTTTGCACTTTTACCCATGTAGAGCATGTTTAGTATTGCATCTACGGTCAGCATTGTCAGTTTGCGGTCAATGCCGTTTCGCTGTATGTTGTTGGCGTTTTTGTAAACATGGTCCTTGAAGCTCTTTATATTCTCTAATATTGAGAGAATGTCGTTGAGACGCTTCTCTTTTGTTTCGTGTTTTTCGCTTTGTACTATTGAGCCGGGACGTATATAGTAGTTGTAGGCAGTTATTTCGCTATCGGTTAATGATGTTGCATGAAAATGAAGTTTTGTCGTGAACTCTTCGTCTTCGTGATATACTCCGCATTGAAAACGTATGTTATGCTTGTTTGCAAGGCTGCGGCTGAATATGTATGACCATACGCAACCGGGGAGGTTGTTTTCGGACATGTATGTGGCACCGCTTATCGTGTATCGGCTTTTTGATTTTGTCCTGACTCTCTTGCCATCGCTTCTTTTGAATTTGAAACGAAGAATCTGTGCTTTTTCGTCTTTGAGTTTTTCAATGCATTTTTTTAGGCTGTCAGGTTGTAGATAGTCGTCGGAGTCAATGAATAGAATGTATTCTCCTTTGGCTTTTTCCATGCCTATATTGCGTGCGTGACCAAGTCCGCCGTGTTCGGCATTTATCAATATTGTACCGTTGTATTGTTCTGTTATCCAATACGGTCTCTCTATTGAGCCGTCATCAACTACAATAACTTCATGCTCTTCATTTGAGAGTCCTTGTAATGCAATGCTCTTCAAACAACGGTCAAGAAGGTCGCGTGACAAGTTGTAGTGTGGGATTATAATTGAAAGAAACATGGTCGTTAGCAAAGTTTCTTGTGTAGTAGGGTTAGAATGCGGCAGTGTGTCTTTATGCCAAAAATTGCAAGAGGTATGAATTTAATCTTGCGTTTGAGTGTGATGTTCATATTGAACAGGTCTTTAAGGCTTATACCTTCTCCTTTTAATAGTTCAAATGCTTTTTTGTATTCGCTCTTTTCACCTCCGGAACAACGGTTCAGGTCTGTTAGAGAGTCTGCGGCTTGTAGCAAAATTTCTTTTGCTTCATCGTACATCTGGTATTTCTCTTTTACTTTCTTGTACAACTCGGCTCTGTTGCGATAAATGAAATAGTTCGATTTGAACGAATAGGTGTTTGAGATGCTGCCTTCGTTGTCGTAATAGTAATAGAAACCACCGTCGGAATAATATACACTGTAGCTGCTCTCGTACAGCAGTGGTGTTATGAATGAATCTTCGTAAACTTCTCCTTCGGGATATCTCAGGAATAGGAACATGTCGGCCTTGTATATCTTGTTCCAAGAATAGCAATGCTCGTATCCCTTGCGTCTTATCCAGTCCTTGAATATTTCATTTCCGGTGACTTTCTCGGGTTGGAAAGAGAGTATTTTACTGCGTGGTGATTCGTAATGGATGTTTACCGGATATTCAAGAATGTCTATATCGGGGTTTGACATGAGAATTCTCATGTTGTAATAGTAAGTAGCCGAAGCTACAGTATCATCTCCATCGACAAATGTGATATATTCTCCTTGTGCTGCTGCAATGCCGGCATTTCTGGCCGAAGATAATCCGCCGTTTTTCTTGTGTATTACCTTTACCTTTTCGCATTGTTGTGCAAAACGGTCACAAAGAGCACCGCATGAGTCGGGTGAGCCGTCATCTACAAGAATTAGTTCATAGTCGGTGTATGTCTGTTGCAAGATACTTTCTATGCATCTTTGCAAGTGTCTTCTAACTTTATATACCGGTACTATGATGCTTAATTTCATTTCTTTGATGAATTGAATTCGTTAGTGTATAATTCTCTACAAAAATAATAAATAAGTATGTAAATAACGAGGTTTTGTACAATTTATTTAATTTATTTTACACTGTTAATCCGTGTTTTTTTGTAAATTTGCAAATATGTTCAAGCAAGGAGCAACTTGCATTCTGTAATTTGTATGAAAAATATAAGTCAAGTCAACGACTCTCAAGATAATGCATACGACCATATCGTCAAATATATAGGACTGTTTGGAGGTGTGCAGGGAGCAACTTTGTTGATAAGTATCATAAGGAATAAGGTTGCTGCATATTTTTTGGGTGCTTCGGGTATTGGACTTATAAATATCTACAATAAAGTCGTAACTCTAATAAATCAAGCTACAAATTTGGGAATATCATTCAGTGCGGTGAAGCATGTTGCGGAATTGAATGATATGGCCGATGAAAAACGTTTGAAAGAGTTGGTGCAGACTGTGCGTGTCTGGAGCTTGATGACTGCTGTGCTGGGCTTGTTTGTTGGTCTGATGTTGTCGAGATGGCTCAGTTGGTGGACATTTGAGAACTATAATTATACACATGTGTTTTGTATCCTGTCGTTGGTGGTGGCCATAATGGCTGTGACCGGTGGCGAAATGGCGATACTTAAAGGTTTGAAGCAACTGAAAAAAGTTGCTCTCATCTCTCTCTTTGCAGCTTTGTTGACGTTGCTGGTGTGTGTGCCGTTCTATTGTTTCTGGGGTATAGAGAGTGTGCTTTGGTCGCTGTTGGTGAGCAATGCTGTTATATTGGCTCTACATTTGTTTTATTCTTCCAAGGTTGTTCCTTGGAGCTCGACAATAATCTCTCTTAGGCATATAAAGTCGGGATTTTCAATGGCAAAGTTAGGAGTAGCCTTTGTCTTGGCTGGAATTTTGGGCCAGGGTGCCGATTATTTAATAATCGCTTTTATACAGAATAACGGTGGTCTTGAAAGTGTTGGTTTGTATAATGCCGGATATTTTTTGGTTGCGAATATAGGCTCGTTGTTGTTTGTTGCTGTTGAGGCTGATTATTTTCCCCGTTTGTCGTCGATGGGAAATGATGTCAAGGCTATGAACGAAACGGTAAACAGGCAAGTCGAAGTGTGCGTGTTGTTGATGGCTCCTTGCTTGATGTTGGAGCTATTGCTTATACCGTTTATGTTGCCGTTGCTTTACACCGCAGAATTCTTGCAGGCAGCCCCAATGGCTGTATGTGGAATTTTCTATCTTTTCTTTAAAGCAATGACATTGCCTGTTGCTTATTTGGCATTGGCAAAAGGGGATTCTAAAACATATCTGGTCGCAGAGTTTTTATACGATATTTTTATAGCAGTAGCAATACCTGTTGCTTTCAAATATTATGGTTTGATGGGTGTTGGAGTTGCTTTGTCTTTAGCAGGAGTTTTTGATTTCTTGATGATTTTAATCTATTATGGCTTAAAATATGATTTCAAAATGGCGTTGCGTCCTCTTAAGATATATCTGTTCCAATTTCTGTTATTGATATTGTGTGTCAGTTCATTTGCATTGCCGGTGTTGTGGATGCGATGGGGGGTAATTATATGTGCATTGCTTTGCTCAATAGGGGTGTCTTACCATTATCTTGGACAAGAAATGGAGTTTGTAAAACGTTTTACAGAAAAATTGAAGAAAAAGTTATGAGTAAGGTCTCAGTGCTGATAGCTGTATATAATGCCGAAAAATATCTGGAACAATGTCTTGAATCTGTGTGTTCGCAAAGTTTGCGTGATATACAGATTGTCTGTGTCAATGATTGTAGTACTGACTCTTCTGCGGAAATACTGGATAGATATGCCAAAACTGATAAGCGAATTACCGTAATACATCTGCTGGAAAACTCTGGTCAGGCTGTTGCACGAAACGAGGGACTTAAAATTGCCGACGGTGAATTTGTTATGATGCTTGATAGTGACGATTGGCTGGAATATGATGCCATAGAAAAAGCTTATCGGGCGATAACAGCAGAAGAAGATATTGATTGTTGTCTTTTGGACTTGATTCTGTATTATCAAGATGAAGAAAGAATGGAGGCCTTTAATAACCGCACAGAGAAAACACTCTTGACGGGTGAAGAGGCTTTCAAGCTGTCGTTGTTCTGGAATATACATGGGCTTTATTTGATACGTGCCTCAATTCATAAAGCTCACCCTTATGATACATCGTGCCGTTTGTTCAGCGATGACAATACTACACATATACATTATTTGTATTCGCGTAAGGTGGTGTTTTCCAAAGGCCGATATTACTACCGTAAACATTCTGCTTCGATGACCACAGCGATGACTATTCGTAGGTTTGATTACTTGGAGGCAATATTGAACATGAAACGTACCTTGGAAATTGAAATAGGTAAAGGTCGTATCAGTGAGCCTGAAAAGATACTGAATAAGTATGAGACCTATCGTTGGCTGAATATAGTGGATGCTTATTGGGTCTATTATTCAAATCGTACTCTCTTTACAGAACAGGAGTGTAAAGAGATTGAATCAAGGATTGCTGATAAATTGAAAACTGTTGAACGATTTCGTATTCCTTTGTCGTTGAAGATTAAATTAGGGTATTATCCGTTCCGTTCGTATAAGGTGTTTTCGTTTGTCGAGGATTTTTATTTCCGCCTGCGTAAATTGATTGGACATTAAAAGTGTGTGTAATGGGACATAGGATATTAAGAGGATTTTTATTTCTGTTTTTGTTGTGTGTGCATGGTACCGGGTTGCTTGCACAGGATAGCTGTACCAAGTTTGTCGCACCTTTTGATTTCCCTTTGCTGCTTAGTGGAAACTTTGCCGAACTGCGTAGTAATCACTTTCATTCGGGAGTTGACTTTAAAACGGAAGGAGTTGTAGGTAAACCTATAAAGTGTGTTGCCGATGGATATATCTGTCGTGCGACAGTGCGTTCCGGAGGTTATGGCTTGGCTCTTTATGTAATGCACGATAATGGGTATATGACGGTATATGGTCATCTTGATGCTTTTCCTTCTGATATTGCACGCCGGGTACGTGAATATCAATATGAAAACGAAACTTTTTCGGTTGATATGACTTTTGCTCCCGATGAATATCGTCTGTGTAGCGGAGATTTTTTGGCTTATGCCGGTAATACAGGGTACTCTTTCGGTCCACATCTGCACTTTGAGGTGCGAGATACCACCGGAAATATCCTTTATGACCCGATGCCGTTTTACAGGAATCTTTTGACCGATACTCGTGCCCCCGAAATCTCGTCGTTAGCGGTATATCCCAAAACCGGGCAAGGTTGTGTTGGCGGTGATGTAAAATCAGTGGTATATGATTTGACCTCGACAGTGTTGAAAGATACTATAAGTGCTTGGGGAAAAATCGGCTTTGGCATAAAGGCACTTGATTTTATGGATAATACCACAAATAAGTATGGCGTTTATAATATTGAGTTGCTTGTTGATGGCGTGAAATGTTTCTCTTCTACCATGGATAAGTTCTCTTTTGCCGAGGATAGAGTAATAAATGCCTGGCTTGATTATGATCGATGCATAAATGAGAATTTGTGGTTTCAGCGTCTGCATGTGCTTGATAATAACAGGCTCGGTCAGCTGTGGGCGAACGATGAAAGGGGCTGGGTGAATGTTGATGAAGAGAGAATATATGAAATAGAGTGTATTCTGAGTGACTATCATGGCAATACAAACAAGTACCGTTTTTTTGTCAAAGGTGAATGTGACAAGGTTGAGTATGAAGTCGATTATACCCATAGGCTTTTTTGGTCTGTGAACAACCGTGTGGAATATATGGGCATGCGACTCGATGTTCCTGCGAATGAACTCTTTGAGAACGCTTTGCTTGATGTTAGTGTAAGCAGTGGCGAGGGGGTGTCGTGGCGGTATAATTTCGGTAATAGGCAATATCCTCTTTGGCACGGTGGTAAAATAAGTATTTGGGTTGGTGACATGTCGAATGAAGATGCCTCAAAACTTTATATAAGGCGTGTGACCGAAAAGGGATACAGTGCTGTAGGAGGGAAATATCAAGCCGGCAGAATTACTGCGAATATAGATGTTATCGGTAGTTATGAGGTGGCAATGGATACAGTTCCTCCACAATTGACATTCATGAATGAAACAAAGTGGAATCGTGCCGGTAGAATGGTCTTTACAGTTGCTGATGAGACCTATATGAGTTCTTTTAAAGGAACCTTGGACGGTGAGTTTGTCTTGTTTAGTCATAATAGCAAGAATTCAACATTGATTTTGGATTGCAAAAGTGAGAATATCGCACGCGGAAAGCATTGGCTGAGTTTGGTGGTGACTGATGCATGTGGTAATGAAACTGTTTTTGAAAAGGAATTTGAATACTAAATTTATATACTATGAAACGAATTTTATTGTTTTTTACGGTTGTCTTGATGTTTGTGGCAACCGGTAGTGCATGTACCAACTTTATTGTTGGCAAAAAGGCTTCGGCCGATGGTTCTGTGTTTGTCTCTTATAGTGCCGACAGTTATGGAATGAGTGGTTTTATCGCTCATTTTCCGGCAGCTGTTCATCCGGCAGGAGCAATGCGTGATGTCTATGATTGGGACTCGGGCGTTTTCTTGGGGCAAATAGCCGAGGCTCCTGTGACATATAATGTTCTAGGAAATATCAATGAGCATCAGGTTGCTATAGGTGAGACTACTTTTGGTGGTCGTCCCGAACTTGTTGATACAACCGGTATCATTGACTATGGAAGTTTGATTTATATTACTTTGCAGCGTTCAAAGAGTGCACGTGAGGCTATCGATGTCATGACATCGCTCGTTGCCGAATATGGATATTATAGCAGTGGCGAGAGTTTTTCTATTGCCGATCCTAATGAGGTGTGGATTCTTGAGATGATTGGTAAAGGTGGTAAGGAAAAAGGTGCTGTTTGGGTAGCAGTACGTATTCCCGATGATTGTATATCGGCTCATGCAAATCAGGCTCGCATCCGCAAATTTGATATGAACGACAAAGAGAATGTCCGTTACTCTAAAGATGTCATAAAGTTTGCTCGCAAGATGGGTTATTTCGATGGTAAGGATGCCGACTTTGATTTTGCAGCAGCTTATTGTCCTGCCGATTTTGGTGGTCTGCGTTATTGCGATGCCCGTGTGTGGAGTTTCTTCAATATGTTTGCCGATGCTGATATGAGCAAATATATTGCTTGGGCGTCGGGCGATGCAACAGCAGAGCCTATGCCTCTTTACATGAAACCAAAAGCTCCAATGTCGCTTCAGGATGTACAGCGTGGTATGCGTGACCATTATGAAGGAACTCCTTTTGATATCACTCAAGATGTTGGTGCCGGCCCTTATAACACTCCTTATCGCGTATCTCCTTTGAGCTGTGAGGTTGACGGCAAGACTTATTTCAACGAGCGTCCAATTTCAACATTCCAGACAGCCTTTACATTTGTTGCTCAGTTACGTTCTTTTATGCCCGATGCTGTTGGTGGTGTAATGTGGTATGGAACAGATGATTCAAATATGGTTGTATATACACCGGTATATTGTTGTGCAACAACAGTTCCCGATTGCTATGCACGTGCCTATGCCGACCCTGTGGAGTTCTCTTGGAAGTCTTCTTTCTGGGTGTTCAACTGGGTGGCGAATATGATTTATCCCAAATATTCTATGGTGATAGATGACATGCGTCAGGTGCAGGGAGAACTTGAAAAAACTATTTATGAGCAAAGTCGGGCTTTTGAGGCCGAGGTGCTTGAAGTTGTAAAGCTCTCTCCAAAATATGCAGTGCAGTTGCTTACTGATTTTACTTGTTCCAGCGGTGAGTATGCTCTTGAGGAGTGGAAGAAATTTGGTGAGAAAGTTATTGTCAAGTATAACGATTTTGTTGTAAAGAGTGAGAAAGACGGTAAGATTCAGCATTCCAAGACTGGACTTGTCGGAAAAATGACTCGTCCGGGTTATACAAAGGAGTTCTGGAGAAGTATCGCAGAGCAGACTGGTGACAGATATTTGGTGCCTGCTGCAAAATAATTGAATATTTAGAGACTGTTTAAGCAAAATTAAACAGTCTCTTCTTTGTTATTCAAAGAAATTGCCTAAATTTGCGGTAATTGCCGTGGTGGGGCATTTCTCTTTGCTTAACCGGGCGGTTTATGTAAAAAGGCAGTGACTAATAACTTAGAAAAAACAATATGGATCAGGAACTAATTAAAATGGTAACGGATAAGGCTACAGAGTGGCTTTCTCCTGCTTATGATGAAGAGACACGTAAAGAGGTACAAGCGATGCTTGACAATAGTGACAAGACTCCGTTGATAGATGCTTTCTATCGCGAGTTGGAGTTTGGAACCGGTGGTTTGCGTGGTATTATGGGTGCCGGTAGCAACCGTATGAACATTTATACAGTAGGTAAGGCAACACAAGGCTTGGCGAACTATCTGAATGAGTGTTTTAAAGATAAGGAGCAGATTTCTGTAGTTGTAGGTCATGACTGCCGTAACAACAGCCGTCTGTTTGCTGAAATCTCTGCAAATATCTTCTCGGCTAATGGTATCAAGGTTTATCTTTTCGAGGATTTGCGTCCTACTCCCGAAATCTCTTTTGCAATCCGTCACCTCGGCTGTCAAAGCGGTGTCAATATCACAGCAAGTCATAACCCTAAAGAGTATAACGGTTACAAGGCTTATTGGGATGATGGTGCCCAGATGCTTTCTCCACACGATGTGAATACAATCAAACATGTTGAGAATGTAAAGGTTGAGGATATCAAGTTTGCAGGAAATCCGGCTCTTATTGAAGTTATTGGTGAAGATGTCGATGCTGCATTCTTGAACGAGGTGCATACACTATCTATTGCCCCCGATGTAATAGAGCGTCATAAAGATTTGAAGATTGTATATACTCCAATCCATGGCTGTGGTCGCGTATTGATTCCTGCGTCATTGCGTAAGTGGGGCTTTGAGAATATACATTGTGTAGAGGAACAGATGGTTAAAGACGGTAATTTCCCCACTGTTATTTCTCCTAATCCCGAAAATCCGGAGGCTATGACAATGGCTATTGACCTTGCTAAGAAAATAGATGCCGACTTGGTTATGGCTTCAGACCCTGATGCAGACCGTTTGGCTATTGCTTGCAAGAATGATAAGGATGAGTGGGTTATTGTAAATGGTAACCAGACTTGTATGATTTTCCTTTACTATATCATTACACAGTATCGTGCTTTGGGTAAGATGACTGGTAAGGAATTTGTTGTCAAGACTATTGTGACAACTGAGGTTATCAAGGAGATTGCCGAGAAGAACAATATTAAAATGTATGATTGCTATACCGGTTTCAAATGGATTGCTAAGGTAATTCGTGACAATGAGGGTATTGCAAAATATATCGGTGGTGGCGAGGAGAGCTTTGGTTTCTTGGCCGAGGACTTCTGCCGTGACAAGGACTCTGTTTCAGCTTGTAGCTTGATTGCTGAGGTTGCCGCTTGGGCAAAGGATAACGGCAAGAGCCTTTATCAGATGCTTATGGATATCTACGTTGAGTATGGATTCTCTAAGGAGGTGACAGTGAACGTGGTTAAACCAGGTAAGAGTGGTGCCGATGAAATCCGTCAGATGATGGAGAACTTCCGTGCTAATCCTTTGAAGGAGATGGCTGGTGAAAAGGTTGTTTGCTACAAGGATTTCAAAGCAATGAAACAGGTTGATGCCGAAGGTAATGTAACCGACATTGACATGCCTGAACCATCAAATGTATTGCAATATTTTACCGAGAGTGGCAACAAAGTATCAGTTCGTCCTTCAGGAACAGAACCTAAGATCAAGTTCTACATGGAGGCTAAAGGCAAGATGGGTTGCCGCAACTGTTATGCCGATGCATGTGCAAAGGCTGACGAAACTATTGCAGCAATGAAACAGGCAATGGGAATTTGATGTTTGTTATATATGAATAATAAAAAAGGAGTTCGCTTGGCGAACTCCTTTTTTTGTAGGTTACTTAATTTCTATTTCCTCTTTCATGTCAATCTCGTTACCATGCTTGTCGTAAAAATGGTATTCAAGATATGTGAGTCGTTGGTCTGGGATAACCCTTAGTCCGAGGCTGTATTTCATTTGCCATTTTCTATAAATAGATATAAATCCCTGTTTTATGTATGATGCAACATAGGGGTGCAAATGAAGTCTTATTCTCTTCTTGCCGGTAGTGTTGACCAGTGTTTCAATTTTACTCTCAAGAGTATCTGTAAACAGTATCGAAGGTAGTATCTTGCCTTTGCCGTTGCATACGGGGCAACTCTCTTCGACATCCATATTTGTCGCAGGACGCACTCTCTGGCGTGTTATCTGCATTAAACCGAATTTGCTTAGAGGCAATATATTGTGTTTTGCTCTGTCGCGACTCATGTTCTCGCTCATTCTTTCATAGAGTGTTTGGCGATGTTCCGCCTTGTCCATATCTATGAAATCAACAACAATAATGCCACCCATGTCTCGCAAGCGTAACTGTCGGGCCAGCTCGTCGGCAGCTCCTAAGTTAACTTCTAATGCGTTCTCTTCTTGGTTGCTTGCGTTGTTGCGTGCTCTGTTGCCGCTGTTTACGTCAACCACATGAAGAGCTTCGGTGTGCTCGATAACAAGATAAGCACCGCCTTTAAACGAAACAATCTTACCGAATGATGATTTAATTTGTCTCGTTATGCCGAAGTGGTCAAAAATAGGCAATTCTCCACGATATAATTTTATTATATCTACACTCTCGGGTGCAATTACAGAAACATAGTTTCTTATTCTCTTGTACACCTCAATGTCATTGACATGAATGCTCTCGTACGATGGGTTAAAAAGATCTCGTAACAATGCGAGAGTTCTGTCAGTCTCTTCGTGGACTACTGTTGGTGGCTTGGTGCTTTTTTGTGTTTTTTCTACAAGGTTAGTCCATTTTTCTATCAACGAATGTAGTTCGTTGTCAAGCTCAGCCACTTTTTTGCCTTCTGCAGCAGTGCGTATGATTATGCCGAAATTCTTAGGCTTAATGCTTTGCATCAACTGCTTTAAACGTGTACGTTCTTCGGGGGATTTAATCTTTGTCGAAACCGATACTTTGTCCTCAAATGGTATAAGTATCATGAATCGTCCCGCGAATGATAGCTCTCCGGTCAATCTTGGTCCTTTAGTGTTTATAGGTTCTTTTATTACCTGTACCAAGATTTCCTGTCCGGTCTGTAATGCTTCGGCGATATTTCCTTCTTTCTTCTTTTCGGGCATTATCGATGCCTTTGAAATAGGGAAATTTTTCTTGCGGTCACTTGTGACCTGTTTCAAATACTTTTGAACAGAGTAGAATTGTGGTCCTAAATCGGAATAGTGGAGGAATGCCTCTTTCTCTGAACCTACATCGACGAAACAAGCATTTAATCCCGGCATTATTTTTTTTACTCGTCCAAGATAAATGTTGCCCACCGAAAATGTGTCTGTCTGTTTCTCTTTTTGGAATTCTACCAACTGCTTTTCTTCAGTGATGGCGATAGAAATCTCCTGAGAGTTAACATCTACAATCAGTTCGCTAATCACAATTCTTCTATCTTTAAGTTATCGGGATTCCTTTACTTTTTGGCGAATCCCTTTACCCAAGAAACTGTTTTGAACAGCTTCTAAAACAAAAAACAAACTTGAAGTCTTTTTGACAATTCTTGCAAGTTTGTTTTTTGTGTTTGTACAGACTTCTTATTTTTTGCTCTTATGTCTGTTCTTTCTCAGTCTTTTTTTACGCTTGTGCGTAGACATTTTATGTCTTTTTTTCTTCTTTCCGCTTGGCATAGTTAAAAAATTTTATTGATTATCACTATTATTTTTTTACCTCTTCTACAAATGTCTTAGCCGGTTTGAACGCCGGAATGTTGTGTGCTGGAATTGTGATAGTCTTTTCCTTGTGTATGTCACGGGCAGTTTTTTCTGCTCTGTGTTTAATTATAAAACTACCAAACCCACGAAGATAAACAGGTTCCTGGTTACTCAAAGATTCTTTAACAACTTCCATGAAAGACTCAACAGTTGTTAGAACTTGTGTTTTGTCAATACCTGTCTTCTTTGCAATCTCATTTACAATCTCTGCTTTTGTCATCTTTTTTGTGAATTTATGTTGTATAAATAAAAATTCTCGTTTTCAGTCCGCAAATATATATCTTTTTTTGCTATATCTAAAATTTATAAGCGATTTTTTAAAAAAAACTCTTATAATTACGATTTTGTTTGCAGTTCGTCTTAAAGCATTGATTTTTTTGAATGTAGCATCAATGAATTTTTCTCTTTGTGTCTTGACGCGAGTGTAGATTTTTGTTATTTTTGCAAACAAATTCTTATAATATAATTATGTCTGTAAATAAAGTTATTCTAATAGGTAATGTCGGTAAAGAACCCGATGTGCGTCATTTGGATCGTAGTGTAGTGGTTGCCAACATGGTATTGGCTACAACAGAGCGTGCATATACTTTGCAGAACGGAACTCAGGTTCCCGAGCGTACAGAGTGGCACAATATTGTTCTTTGGGGTGGTTTGGCCGAGGTTGCCGAAAAATATGTACACAAAGGCGATAGAATATATATAGAAGGTAAGATAAGAACCAATACTTACGAAGACCAGAACGGTATCCGTCGTTATCGCACCGAGATTTTAGCCGAGACAATGGAGATGCTCTCTTCTAAGGGTGCTTTGGGTGGCGATGCAACTCCGTCTGCTGCTCCTTTTTAATCGTTAATAATGGCCGCGTAATCATTGCTGTATAATGTGTCAGGTATTTCGTTCCTTTGGGTTTGGATTTGCCTGCATTGTTTTGTGTGATTAGGCAATGAGGCTTTAAATTTATATATTTTGGATATTTTTCTTTCTGCGTTAATGCAGTTACATTCTCTTGTGTTGCCCGATGTTGTTGTGACTCCTCCATCATTGGGTGCTGTTGTTGCACTTGTGTTGGCAGTATTGCTGTTGATGTTCTCGGGTTTTGCTTCGGGTACTGAAATTGCTTTCTTTTCACTTACCAAGAGTGATATCGATGAGCTTTCTGATTCAAAATCGGGTCGTGACGCTCGTGTGCTTAAACTCATTGGTGAACCGGAACGTCTTTTGGCAACAATTCTTATAGTCAATGATTTTGTAAATGTGGGCATTGTCATGCTGTTGAACTTCTTTTTTATGGATATTCTGGAATTCGGTATTGGTGCCGAATGGGTGGAGTTCCTTTTGCTGACAGTTGTCTTGACATTTGTTCTTTTGATGTTTGGTGAAGTTATGCCAAAGATATATTCAAAGAACAATGTGCTTAAGTTTGCACGTTTTTCGGCAAACGGCATATATTTCCTTTCTCGTCTTTTGTGGCCATTCTCCTCGCTTCTTGTTCGCACTACAGCCTTTACCCAACGCATGGTGAGCAAAAGCAACTATCAGTTGTCGGTTGACGAACTTGAACAGGCGTTGGAGCTTACTGACAATAAAGAAATCGGGGAGCAGAAGAAGATGCTCGAAGGAATCATACGTTTTGGTGATGAAACTGTGAAGAATATCATGACCTCTCGTCTTGATATGGTTATGCTTGATATTAGAGCCCCCTATTCACAAGTGTTGAAATGTGCAGCCGACAATGCCTATTCACGTATTCCTGTATATGGGAAAACGCAGGACGATATTCGTGGTGTGCTGTATATCAAGGATCTTATACCTCATTTGAATCGTGGCGAGGGTTTCCGTTGGCAGTCACTTGTCCGTCAGCCATTCTTTGTGCCCGAAACAAAGAAAATCGATGACCTTTTGTGTGATTTCCAGACAGTGAAGGTCCACATGGCTATTGTTGTGGATGAATTTGGTGGCACGTCGGGCCTTATAACCCTTGAGGATATCATCGAGGAGATTGTTGGTGAGATTAACGATGAGTTTGACGAACCCGATACATCATACGAGCAAATAGATGATAGAACCTATCTGTTCGATGGCAGGACACTCTTGTCCGACTTTTACAAGATTGCATCGCTCGACAGCGATGATTTTGAAGCCGTCTCGGGTGAGGCCGATACGCTTGCCGGTCTCTTGCTTGAGGTAAAGGGTGAATTCCCGCAATTGAATGAGAAGATAGAGTGTAATGATATTGTCTTTGAGGTTGTACAAAAGGACAAGCATCGTATTGTGAAGATAAAGGCAACCTTGCCTGTTGTTGCTGCCGAATGATTCTTTTAGGAATTAAACTCCTTGTGCGATGAATCATTTATATGCACTTTTTTGTTTTTTACAAGTAAAAAAACTTGGATAAAGTTGGCAATATTTCATAAAAAATAAGAACTTTGCATTATGGACGAGATAAACGAACTGTTTCAGCAAATAGTATCACAGATATCAATTCTTGAAATTGTTATCAAGGGTATGATTATCGGTATTGTTGCTTCGGCTCCCATGGGGCCGGTTGGTGTCCTTTGTGTGCAAAGAACCCTTAATAAGGGTAGGATATATGGTCTTGTAACCGGTACGGGAGCTGCTGCCAGCGATATTTTATATGCTCTTTTGACAGGTTATGGTCTTTCATTCATTTATGAACTCATAAGCAATGAATCGGCACTTTATTGGTTACAGCTGATAGGTGCGTCCATAATGTTTATCTTTGGTGTCCATACATTCCGTACCAATCCCTTGAAGAAAAGCCGTAAGGTAAGCCACAATAAGAGCAATCTTCTTAACAACGGTATAACAGGTTTCTTCATAACCTTGTCTAACCCCACCATAATACTGCTCTTCCTTGCATTGTTCACACCGTTTAACTTTATGTTGCCCGAACTGTCACTGTTTATGCAATTTATAGGCTATCTGTCAATCTTTGGCGGTGCTTTGCTGTGGTGGTTCTTTATAACAGGTGTGGTGAACAAGCTCAGAAACCGTTTCGATGACCGCGGAATACAGATAATAAATCGCATTATCGGTGGTGCAGTCATGGTTGGCTCCTTTATAGGTGCTGTACTCATAGCTACAGGAACATGGTCTTTACATTAAAAATCGTATTGTTTTGATAATTTCAAGAGAACTTAGAAAAAAGAATATAGCAGAATATCTGCTGTATATGTGGCAGGTCGAGGACCTGCTTCGTGCTAATACTTTGTCTATAGACAATATTGAGAGAAGTATGATAGAACCATACTCTCTTGCTCCCGAAGTGAAGGAGGAGATGAAGCTGTGGTATGTTAATCTCATAGAGATGATGCACCTTGAGGAAACAAAGGAGAATGGTCACCTTCAGATAAACAAGAATGTCATAATAAACCTCACCGACCTGCATCTGCGTCTGTTGAAATCGCCCAAGATGCCTTTCTATTCGGCAGCCTATTACAAGGCATTGCCTTTTATCGTTGAGTTCCGTACCAAGAGTGAGGGACGTAACAAGGGCGAACTTGAAAACTGTTTCGATGCTTTGTACATGGTGTGGCTTATGAAACTGCAAAAGCGTGAGATAAATGAGGAAACATTGAAGGCAACAGCCGAAATAAGTAAGTTTATTTCAATGTTGTCACTCTACTTTAAAGAGGACGAAGAGGGAAAACTTGACCTTGAGGATAACGAATAACAAACACATTAAATATATATCTGACAAATGAGCGTACACGAAGAGATTGCAAGAAGAAGAACATTTGCCATTATTTCGCACCCCGATGCCGGTAAGACAACCTTGACCGAGAAACTTTTGCTTTTTGGTGGTCAAATACAGGTAGCAGGTGCTGTAAAGTCTAATAAAATTAAAAAGACAGCCACATCAGACTGGATGGAGATTGAGAAACAGCGTGGTATCTCTGTCACCACTTCGGTTATGGAATTTGATTATGAGGGCTATAAGATAAACATCCTTGATACTCCCGGTCACCAGGATTTCGCCGAGGATACATTCCGTACATTGACCGCAGTCGATAGCGTAATCATCGTTGTTGATAGTGCAAAAGGTGTTGAGACACAGACACGTAAACTCATGTCGGTATGTCGCATGCGTAATACTCCGGTTATTGTTTATGTGAACAAGATGGACCGTGAGGGTCGTGATCCTTTTGAACTCCTCGATGAGCTGGAGAGTGAATTGCAGATTTCTGTACGTCCGTTGAGCTGGCCTATAGATCAGGGTGCCCGTTTCAAGGGAGTATATAATATTTATGAGCAGAAACTTGACCTTTTCACACCTAATAAACAGCGTGTGACAGACAAGGTAGAGGTTGATATAAACAGCGATGAACTTGACCGTAACATTGGTGAGGATCTCGCGTTGAAGTTGCGTACCGATTTGGAACTTGTAGAGGGTGTATATCCTGAATTTAATGTACAGGATTATCTTGAAGCAAAGGTTGCTCCGGTATTCTTTGGTTCGGCACTTAATAATTTTGGTGTTGAAGAGTTGTTGAACTGTTTTGTCAAGATAGCACCAAGCCCACGTCCTGTACAGGCTGTAGAGCGTATGGTGTCGCCCGAAGATTCAAAGTTTACAGGCTTTATCTTCAAGATTACAGCTAATATTGACCCCAACCACCGTTCGTGCGTGGCGTTCTGTAAAATTTGTTCGGGAAAATTTGTACGTAACACCCCTTATCGTCACATACGTTTGGGTAAGGATTTGCGTTTCTCTTCTCCAACACAGTTCATGGCACAGCGTAAGAGTACTATTGAAGAGGCTTATCCCGGAGATATCATCGGTTTGCCCGATACAGGTAACTTTAAAATAGGTGACACGCTTACCGAGGGCGAAGACTTGCACTTCAAGGGATTGCCAAGTTTCTCACCCGAGATGTTCAAATATATTGAGAACGCTGACCCAATGAAGACAAAGCAACTTGCAAAGGGTATTGACCAACTTATGGGTGAGGGTGTTGCACAGCTCTTTGTGAACCAGCATAACGGCCGTAAACTCATTGGTACTGTAGGTCAGTTGCAGTTTGAGGTTATACAGTATCGTCTTGAGAACGAATATAATGCAAAGTGCCGTTGGGAACCGGTCAGTCTTTATAAGGCTTGCTGGATAGAAAGCGATGATCCTGCCGAACTTGAGGCATTCAAGAAACGCAAGTATCAATATATGGCAAAGGATATTGAAGGACGTGATGTGTTCCTTGCCGACAGCAGTTATGTGTTGCAGATGGCACAGAACGATTTCAAGTCAATACGTTTCCATTTCACAAGTGAATTTTAATAAACGCTCATGGGTACAATAGCAGATGAAGCAAAAAAATGCGTAGAGGTATTGCGTAAGGGTGGTGTGATACTTTACCCGACAGATACTGTTTGGGGAATAGGATGTGATGCAACAAATCCCGAGGCTGTGAAGCGTGTCTTTGATATAAAGAAGCGTGCCGACAGCAAGGCCTTGCTCTTGATGGTAGATAGTGCCGACCGTCTCTCGCGTTATGTGGGTACTGTTCCTTCTGTGGCATGGGACCTTATAGAACTGACGACAAAACCATTGACTATAATATATGATGGTGCCCGTAACCTTGCCCCTAACCTCATAGCCGAGGATGGCAGTGTAGGTATTCGCGTGACATCGGAACTTTTCTCTAAGGAGTTGTGCTATCGTTTCCAGAAGGCTGTAGTTTCTACATCGGCCAATGTCAGCGGTGACCCGACACCAAATAATTTTGGCGAGATAAGCCAAGAGATAATAGATGCTGTGGATTATGTAGTAAATTACAAGCAACTTGAAAAAGGCAATGCTAAGCCGTCGAGTATAATAAAATTGACAGCCAACGGTACTGTAACTGTAATAAGGGAATAATGGAAGCTAAAAAAGAGGGATTGTTGTCACGTTTCATCGCATGGCGTGAGAAGCATATATCACATAATCAGTTTGTGCTTATTCTGAGTTTTGTGGTAGGTGTATTGTCGGCACTTGCCGCATACGCCTTGAAACATTTGATACATTTCATACAGCACCTTCTCACTGGTGATTTCGACCCTCACTCTTTCAACTGGCTCTATCTTGTATATCCGGTGATAGGTATCTTCATCACCGGTCTCTTTATCCGTAATATAGTTCGTGACGACATAAGCCATGGTGTTACAAAGGTGCTCTATGCTATATCGTGCCGCAAGGGTATGATACGTAGCCATAACACCTGGTCGTCGCTAATAGCCAGCGGTATAACCATTGGCTTTGGTGGTTCTGTGGGAGCTGAGTCGCCCATTGTGATGACAGGTTCGGCAATAGGCTCCAATTTGGGTCGTCTCTTCCGCATGGAGAAAAAGGTTGTGATGCTGCTCATAGGTTGTGGTGCTGCAGGTGCTGTATCGGGAATCTTTAAAGCCCCAATAGCAGGTCTTGTCTTTACCGTTGAGGTGCTTATGCTTGACCTGACCATGTCATCGCTTTTGCCATTGCTGATCTCAAGTGTTACGGCTGCAACGATATCCTATATTCTAATGGGAACCGATGCCATGTTTGAATTCCATATGGAAGATGCCTTTAACATGGCACGCGTCCCTTATGTAATACTTCTTGGAATGGTCTGTGGCTTTGTGTCGTTGTACTTTACACACGTTACAACAGCAATAGAAAAGCAGTTTAAGAAACTCACCAACCCTTACTATAAGTTGCTCATTGGCGGTGGTATTCTTAGTGTGCTGATATTTCTTTTTCCTCCCCTTTACGGTGAGGGTTATGAGACTATTCACCAGCTGATAAACGGAATGTCGGAGAACATCATACTTGATAACTCGCTCTTCTACGGTCATGCGAGATTTCTGCTGCTCTACATGTTCCTTATTATATTATTCAAGGCCTTTGCCTCTACGGTAACGAACTGTGGTGGCGGTTGTGGTGGTATTTTTGCTCCCAGCCTCTTCTTGGGTTGTATATCGGGCTATCTTTTTGCGAGTATCTGTAATATGCTCGATTGGGTGATACCTGTATCCGACAAGAATTTTGCTCTCTTTGGCATGGCTGCACTTATGTCGGGAGTCTTTCATGCACCCCTCACCGGTGTGTTCCTTATTGCAGAGCTTACAGGTGGCTATTCTCTCTTCTTGCCGTTGATGATTGTCTCTGTAAGTTCATATCTGACCGTAAAAATCTTTGACAAGAATAACATCTATGCAATACGTCTTGCACAGCGTGGCGAGCTTATAACACACCATAAAGACCAGGCAGTGCTTACAATACTGAAGGTCTCTGATGTTATAGAGAAGAACTTTATGAAACTCTCGCCCGACATGGATTTGGGAGACCTGACAGCGGTGGTGGCAAAGACAAAACGTAATATCTTCCCCGTTGTGGATGCCGGCAACCGTTTGGTGGGAATCCTTTACCTTGATGATATAAGGCATATAATGTTCCGTCAGGAACTCTATCACCGTTACAGCGTTGCATCGCTCATGCGTGATGTCCCAGTTAGGCTTAGTATAGAAGAGCCTATGGAGGCTGTTATGAGAATATTTGAGGAGACCGGAGCATGGAACCTGCCGGTAGAGGATGTGACAGGTGAGTATATCGGTTTTATATCAAAATCGGCAATCTTTACAGCCTACCGCAAGACTTTGCTGGAATTTACCTCGGACTGATGCAGAGAAAGAGTGTAGATAGATTTTCTACCTGCTCGTTTGAAGAAACAGTCATCTTTTTAAATAGAATATTATGGAAAAACTTAGAATAGTATATCTTGGAACTCCCGATTTTGCAGTTGAGGCATTGCGTCGTCTTGTTGAGAAACAACGCTCTACACCTGACTGCGGATATGAAGTTGTTGGTGTGGTAACTATGCCCGATAAAATCATCAGTAAGCGTGGTAACCAACTTCTTATGAGCCCGGTAAAGCAATATGCCGTAGCAGAGAACCTGCCGGTTCTGCAACCCGAATCGTTGAAAGATGAGGCTTTCCAACAGGCATTGAAAGCATGGAATGCCGACTTGCAGATTGTCGTAGCCTTCCGCATGCTCCCCGAGAGTGTCTGGAATATGCCCCGTTTGGGTACATTCAATCTACATGCCTCACTGTTACCACGTTATCGCGGTGCAGCACCCATAAACTGGGCAATAATAAATGGCGATAAAGAGACAGGAATAACATCATTCTTCCTGAAACATGAGATAGATACGGGTGATGTGATATCCCGTGATGTGGTGAAGATAGAGGATAACGATACCGCAGGTACATTGCACGACAAACTAATGTTGCTTAGTGGTGACACCGCAGTCAATACCGTAGAACTGATTGTCAAAGGTGAAGTTGTTGCAACACCACAGGATACAATGTTCGTTGACGAAAAAGATAACCTTCCGGCACCAAAGATATTCCGTGACACATGTCGCATCAACTGGGAGAAGGGTGTTGAACAACTCTATGATTTCGTACGAGGAATGTCACCTTACCCTGCAGCATGGTGTGAACTTGTTGATGCTGCCGGCAATGCCATTGCGTTGAAAGTCTATGAGGTGGCGAGAGAATATGCAGCACATGAGAAACCATGCGGAACGCTTCTGACCGATGGCAAGAGCTATCTTAAAGTAGCTGTTAATGGTGGTTATATATCTTTTGTAAATGTACAACTCGCCGGTAAGAAGCGTATGCCTGTAGCTGATTTGTTGCGTGGATTCTCGGTTGAGGGAATGAAGGTGTTGGTTTAAGGAGAATAGAGTATTGAGAAAGGTATAAAGCAAGCGATGAATTTATCGCTTGCTTGTTTTTTATGCAGTTCTCTATGCCGAGATGGCATATAGGCTTGGTAAGCCTCACCCTAACCCTCTCCAAGAGAGAGGGAATAAAAAGCATTGCAAGTTTCGTGAATTTAGTGTGTAGTAAACAATGGCAGGAGTAACTTCAAACAGCATCAATCATTGGAGTTTTCATTAACAATAGTAATTTTTTAAAAAACTGCACCGTTAAAGCACACTGCTTACCCCCTTTTTTTTAGTAAATGTATTTTGATTTTTAAAATGAATTTATATATTTGTAACAATTTCGCGGTTTACGCCTAATGTCGTAAGTCGTGTAATAACGCAAACTATGCATCGTTTAAGATGTTATAACGGTCTTGCTGAATAATTTACAATATATATATTATGGATTTTTTAAACAACATTATCTCTTACGTCTCAGGAATGGGGTCGGTTGAACTCTCGTATCTGTTTGTAGTGATGTTCATGTTCTGTCTTGCTATCATTGACCTTACTGTTGGTGTGAGCAATGACGCAGTGAATTTCTTGAGTGCCGCTGTTGGCTCAAAGGCAGCAAAGATCAAGCATGTGCTGATTGTTGCGGCTCTTGGTGTCTTTATAGGTGCAGCTTTCAGTAGTGGTATGATGGATGTGGCACGTCATGGCATCTTTGACCCGAGTTTCTTCAGTTTCCGTAATGTAATGTGTATCTATCTGGCGGTGGTTATCAGTGACGTGTTCCTGCTTGACCTCTTTAACTCGCTTGGCTTGCCTACATCTACTACAGTGTCAATGGTGTTTGAGTTGTTGGGTGCTTCGTTCATCACTGCTCTAATTAGCTCCGGTGGCGAGGGGTTGGGTATGCTCAATACCGACAGAGCATTGACAATCATTATTTCTATCTTCCTCTCGGTTGCCATTGCATTTCTCTTTGGTTTGCTTGTACAGTGGATATCACGTGTAATTTTTACTTTCCATTATAAGAAGAACTTGGGCCGCAAGATTGGCCTTTATGGCGGTTTTGCAACGACGGCTATCATATATTTTATGCTTATCAAGGGCTTGAAGGGTAGTGCATTGGTTGGATTCTTGCCTGAACAAGCACATCATCTTGTTTTTGAACAGACAGGATTGTTTTTGTTGTATGCCTTTGCTTTCTTTACCTTGCTCATGCAGTTGCTACATTTTTGCAAGGTTAATGTATTGAAGATTGTCGTTCTCATGGGTACTTTCTCGCTTGCCATGGCATTTGCGGGTAATGACCTTGTGAACTTTATTGGTGTTACTTTGGCAGGCTTTGAGTCATTCAGGGATTTCGTTGCCAACGGTGCAGGTCAGTCCGACTCATTCATGATGGGTTCGTTGAACTTGCCTGCCAAGACAAGCGTACTCTTCCTTATTGGTGCTGGTGCGGTGATGGTATATGCTCTCTTTACAAGCAAGAAGGCACGTAAGGTGTTGCAGACATCTATAGACTTGTCAAGTCAGCAGAACGAGGAGGGTGAGATGTTTGGTACATCATCTATTGCCCGTAATATGGTGAGAGCGGTATCTAAATTGGCCGATGCTGTTGTGCGTAATACTCCCGACAGTGTAAAGAAATGGGTAGGCAAGCGTTTCACTCCGCTTGAGGAGCGTGAGGACGTGGCATTTGACCTTGTGCGTGCGTCGGTGAATCTGGTGCTTGCAGGTTTGCTCATTGCTGTTGGTACATCGTTGAAATTGCCTTTGTCAACAACTTATGTTACATTTATGGTGGGTATGGGTTCTTCTCTTGCCGACCGTGCCTGGGGACGCGAAAGTGCTGTGTATCGTGTGACAGGTGTTGTATCGGTTGTCGGTGGCTGGTTCATCACTGCGGGTGCTGCGTTTATCATTGCGGCTATTGTGGCTACAATTATGAATTATGGCGGTGTCATTGCAATGTATATTATGATTGCATTGGTTATATATCTGCTTATCCACAGCCATATCCAATATAACAAGAAGAAGGGTGCCGAAAAGGTTGATGAGAAGATGATTACAATCCTTAAGTCCGATGATCAGGAAGAGGTTTGGAATAATCTTGTATCGCATGCAGCTGATACTCTAACTCATACTTTGACATTCTCGGCAAATACTTATAAGAAAATGTTTGAGTCATTCTCAAAGGATGAACTTCGTCCGTTGAAGAGTACACTTATAAAGATTGTTGAGGAGAAGGCTTTGATGAAGAAGGAACGTCGTTCCGAGACACGTGGTCTGCAACGTATTGAGCAGAATCTTGCTTTTGAACGCAGCACTTGGTATCACTTGTGTACCAACAGTTGCCAGCAGATGCTTAATACTTTGACACGTATTGGTGAGCCAATGAAGGAACATGCTGAGAATAGCTTCAGCCCATTGTCAAAACTTTATGTTGATGAGTTTACTCCTTATTGCCGTAATATATATAATGTATTGAATGATATCAATAACATTATAGCTACAGGTAATTATGATGTTTCCGAAGAGGTTTCGGAACGTGCTAAGAATCTTAAGCATCAGCTTGCTAACCTTAGAAAGACTCAGACAATGCGTCTGCATCAGAGTCGCGGTAGTTTGCGTATGGACTTTGTATATCTTAACTTGATTCAGGAATCACATGAGTTGCTCAGTGAGGTGCGTAACTTGTTGCGTGGTGGTAATAAGTTCTTCGCTCCTGTTACTGACGAGGATGTGGCTGATAAAAAGTTGTGATAGATAGTTTTTGAACAAATGTGGCCGGCGAGTATGTTAGTATTGTTTATTGACAGCCTTGCCGGCTATGTTTTTAAAGGCTTAAACGATATGATTGTATTTATAAAACAATAACTTCTAAAAAAACACAACTATGAAATATATTGGTGCTCATGTATCGGCGAGTGGTGGCGTGGAGAATGCTCCA
>JAGCJL010000088.1 GCA_017647975.1 Bacteroidaceae bacterium
GGGGGCGTGTGGTCGCTGGTTCGAATCCAGTCATCCCGACTTAGTTAAAACCTTGATAATCAAACGATTGTCAAGGTTTTTTTTATTTCTTTTCGTTTGAGAATGAGTAAGGTGCATCGTCGTTGGCTATGCCGCGGGAGGTATTTGGGCGGTTGCTCATGGTGCTCTTTATCTTTGCCCCTTTGGTCAATGCCTCGTGTGTTATATAGTTGTGATTGTACTCCTTGCCGTTCAGTTTCATGGTTGATATATACATCTTATCCCGGCAGTTTCCCTTGGCATCTATCGTCACTTTGTTTCCGTTCTCAAGGTGTATTGTAGCATGCTCAAACAGTGGTGAACCTAACACATATTCGTTGCTTGCCGGGCACACAGGGTAGAATCCTAATGCAGAGAATACATACCATGCCGATGTTTGTCCGTTGTCTTCGTCACCGCAGTATCCGTCGGGAGTGGGGCTGTAGAACTTCTCCATGACTTCTCTCACCCTCTGTTGTGCTTTCCATGGCTCGCCGGCATAGTTATATAGGTATATGATATGCTGTGCCGGTTGGTTGCCGTGTGCATAGTTACCCATGTTCATTACGGTCATCTCGCGTATCTCATGTATGGGAAATCCGTAGTAGCTGTCGTCGTAGTGCGGTGGTGTAAGGAATACACTGTCAAGCATTGCGGTAAAGTTCTCTTTGCCACCCATGAGTTCTATCAATCCTTGTATGTCGTGAAAAACCGACCAGGTGTAGTGCCAACTATTGCCCTCGGTGAAGTTTCCGCCCCATTTGAGGGGTGAAAAATTCTCTTCAAAACCACCGTCGCTCTTGCGTCCACACATAAGTTTGTACTCATTGTTGAAAAGGTTCCTGTAGTTCATGGCACGCTTTTCAAGTTCGTCAATCTCTGCTTGTGGGCGTTTGAGTATTTTTGCCACCTGCAGAATACACCAGTCGTCGTATGCATATTCCAGCGTGCGTGCGGCATTCTCATGTATTCCTGCATCGCAAGGAATATATCCAAGTGTGTTGTAATATTCGTGTCCTAAGCGGCCTGTCGATGAAACGGTGTGGTGTACGTTACGTGTGCCGTGCTGTAATCCGTTATAAAGAAGTGTTGAATCTTCAACCTCTATCCCTTTTATCAGTGCATCGGCCAATACCGTTGCCGAGTTGTTGCCAACCATGCAGCCACGATGTCCGGGGCTGGCCCATTCAGGGAAGAATCCGCTTTCGCGGTATGTATTGAGTAGCCCGGCCTGTATCTCTCTGTTTATCGACGGATAGACAAGGTTTAACAGTGGAAACAAACAGCGGAAGGTGTCCCAGAATCCAGTGTCGGTGTACATGTATCCCGGTAGAACCTTGCCGTTGTAGGGGCTGTAATGAATGACCTCTCCGCCATCTGTCACCTCATAAAATTTACGTGGGAAAAGCAGTGAACGGTAAAGAGATGAATAGAATGTGCGTTTATGGTCAATATTTGTATCGGTTATCTCTATGCGTCCCAGAACATCGTTCCAAAACTTGCGGCCATTGGCTACAAGAGTGTCGAAATTGTTGTTGCCCTGTTCGCGTAGATTTACCTCGGCCTGTTCGGCACTGATGAATGATGATGCAACGCGGGCGTGTACCTGTTCGCCTCTTTTGGTGTTGAAACCTATTATCGCTCCTGTGTGGAACGCTGTTTGCTCTAAAGCCACGCTCTCTAAAAGCATGGGCTTTGTTGAATCGTCGGCAGCAAATGTCGCAGTGTATTCAAAAGGCTTGTCAAAGACCACCACAAAATAGTTTCTGAAATTGTCGGGTACGCCACCGCTGTTACGCGTGGTGTAGCCTATGATTTTGTTCTCATCGGGTATTACCTTAATATATGAACCGTTGTTGTGTGCATCAATGCTTATATAAGAGTTGCCTTGCGGAAAGGTGAAACGGAACATTGCACTGCGTTCTGTTGGGGTAATCTCAGTGACTATGTCATAGTCGGCAAGATATACCTTGTAATAGTGTGGCAATGCCTCTTCGCCTTTGTGCGAGAACCAACTTGCACGTCTTTGTTCATCAGCTTCGGGTTTTCCCGTCATGGGCATAATGGTGAATTCGCCATAGTCATTTATCCAAGGGCTTGGCTGGTGTGTCTGTTCAAAGCCGTATATCTTGTTTGCAGTGTAGGTGTATTGCCACCCGTCGCCCATCTTGTTTGTGCGTGGTGTCCAAAAATTCATTCCCCAAGGCATTGCTATCGCCGGGTAGGTGTTTCCGGCCGAAAGTTCGAACGACGATTGTGTTCCCATGAGCGGGTTCACGAATTGTATATACTCCTTCTCATTCTCTTTTGCCTGTACAGCAGTTGTTGTGACTATTGAGAAAATTATCAGCAGGGTATGTAAAAAATATCTTGTATTCATTGTATAGGCTTTGTAAATGTGCTAAACCGCCGGTAAATGTAGTAATTTGTTTTTATATGACAAAACGGGTTTTGTTTCTCCCCCGTTTTGTTGTATCTTCGCAGAAAATTTGTAGTTATATATATGGTATCTGTTGACGGATTAACGGTAGAGTTCGGTGGAACGACTCTTTTTAGTGATGTCTCTTTTGTAATTAACGATAAGGACCGTATTGCCCTCATGGGTAAGAACGGTGCAGGCAAAAGTACTTTGTTGAAGATTCTTGCGGGTGTGCGTACAGCAACCCGCGGTGTAGTCTCTGCTCCCAAGGATACTGTCATTGCCTATCTGCCCCAGCACCTGATGACAGAGGATGGCCGCACTGTGTTCGAGGAGGCTTCACAAGCGTTTGCTCATCTCTATGAGATGGAGGCGGAACTTGACCGCATGAACAACGAACTTGCTACACGCACCGACTATGAGAGCGACGAATATATGGCTCTTATAGAAGAGGTTGCAACAAAGAGTGAGAAGTTCTATGCCATAGACATGACTCACTTTGAAGAGGACGTGGAAAAGACCCTTTTGGGTTTGGGCTTTGAACGTAAGGATTTCAACCGTCAGACAAGCGAGTTCAGCGGTGGCTGGCGTATGCGTATCGAACTTGCGAAGATGTTGCTGCGTAATCCCGACGTGCTGTTGCTCGACGAGCCCACCAACCACCTCGACATTGAATCTATCGGTTGGCTTGAGGAGTTCCTTATCAACAACGGCAAGGCGGTGGTTGTCATCAGTCACGACCGTAAATTTGTCGATAACATTACCACACGCACCATAGAGGTGACAATGGGTCGCATATATGACTACAAGGTGAATTACTCCCAGTATCTTGTGCTGCGTGCCGAGCGTCGTCAGCAACAGATGAAACAGTGGGAAGAGCAGCAGAAGATGATTCAAGAGACAAAAGATTTCATTGAGCGTTTCAAAGGTACCTATTCCAAGACTCTTCAGGTACAGAGCCGTGTGAAAATGCTTGAGAAACTTGAGATAATAGAGGTTGATGAGGAGGATACATCGGCACTAAGACTGAAATTCCCACCTTCACCACGTTCAGGCCAGTATCCTGTAATCATGGATGGTGTAGGCAAGGCCTTTGACGGGAAGCGTATCTTCTCAGGAGCTTCACTCACCATTGAACGTGGCGACAAGGTTGCTTTTGTGGGGCGTAACGGTGAGGGAAAATCAACACTTGTAAAGTGTATAATGAAAGAACTTGAACACGAAGGCTCGTTGCAGCTGGGACACAATGTACAGATTGGATATTTTGCACAGAATCAGGCATCGTTGCTCGATGAAGAACTGACAGTGTTCCAAACCATTGACGACGTGGCAAAGGGTGATATACGCAACAAGATACGCGACCTTTTGGGAGCATTCATGTTCGGTGGCGAAGCAAGTGCAAAGAAAGTGAAAGTCCTCTCGGGAGGTGAGCGTACACGTCTGGCACTGATGAAACTGTTGCTTGAACCGGTAAACCTGCTTATTCTTGACGAGCCAACCAACCACCTCGACTTAAAGACAAAAGATATTCTTAAACAGGCACTAATGGACTTTGACGGAACACTCATTTGTGTGAGCCACGACCGTGATTTCCTCGACGGGCTTGTAACCAAAGTCTATGAATTCGGTCATGGCAAGGTACGTGAGCACCTATGTGGTGTTTATGAGTTCCTTGCAAATAAGAAAATGGAGGAATTGCAGGAACTTGAACGTAAGTGAGGTGTTTATCAATTTCGCAGAACGATTTTTAGATTAAATTCTCTATAATTTTCTTATTTTGCCACGAATAACAAAAATGTTTTTCGTGGCAAAATTGTCTTTTTTAAAGGTTTCATTTCTATCATCTCTCGCAAATAAAACTCATATAGCTTAATTGATTGATATTCAGTGTGTTATAATTAGGGGGGGGGTAATGCATCTCCTTATAACAGTTATCTCAAGGTGGTAAATAGTGCTTTTTGCGGTAAAAAATGCGTTGTAATACTTTCTAATATGTTGATATTTCATTCTTTAGGTATTTTAAATATCCATTGAAAAATTTGTTATTTTTACATAAAAAGAGTACCTTTGTGCCGAAATCTGTCTCTTTGCAAGAGGGTGAGGCTGATTTCTTATTTAAAGAGTTGATTTACAAAAGATTATCTAAAAAGACAAATTAAAATTTAACTATGAGAAAATTTACTTTATTTTTAGTGTCACTATTCCTTACAGTAGGTGCAATGGCACAGGTTCCAGATCCTGTTTTGGAACTTACTGCAGAGCAGATAGGTACAACTTATCCTTATGAACTTTCAACAGACGATGCAAACAAGGTGTTTGATTTGGATGGTGCTTTAACCGTAGCTGTAAGAATAAATACAGCAGCAATAACGAATACAAATCGTTACAGCCTTTTTGCAACATCTGACCCAACAATGGAGGCAAACACCAGTGCAGAAGGTATGGATTCACGTCATGTCGGTTATGGTATTTATGGAAAAAGCCCCTCTTATTTGGCTTCATGGAGAGGTGGTGACCGTTTCTCAGGCAAGGATAACAGATTGGCTTCCAATACTAATAGCTATATCTTAGTTTATGTTGTAAGTCCTGGAATAAAAGTAGAGTTATACACAAATGGTATTAAAGACCAGAATACTTGGAGTGGAACCGGCTTTATGGATGGTTATGAGTTCGCAACTCCCGCAATGGTTAAAGCAGACCACCCAAATGCAAAAATATACATTGGTGGTGGTAAGCACTCTGGTGGTACTGGAGAGGTTTTCAATGGCACAATTACAGGTGTAAAGGTGTTCCGTGATGCTTTGAGTGCTGAGCAGATTGCAGAAATCACTTTCCCTGCCGAAGAAGGTGCCGAGGCCGAGGCTGTAGTAAGAAATGTTGAAGAACTGGATAATAGCAAGGTGTATAATTTGATTACTACACGCGGTTGGCTTATATACAATAGTGAAAATGCAAGTGTTGTTGCATCAACAGCTTCATATGCTACATTTACAACTGGTGCTGATGTGGAAGCTTGCCAGTGGGCTATTTACAAGTCTGAAAACAACAAGTACTATCTCTATAATATCGCAGCAGGTAAGTTTGTTGGTAGAAACGCTGAGGAAGGTGGACGTTTTCCATTCGTAAAAGATGTGACCAATGATATAAAGGTTGTTGAAAATACAACAGAAACAGACTATGCACTTGTGTTCTCTACTGACAATTATGGTGCAATCAACCACTTTAATCACGCTGCAGAACCAGGTGTTGCAAACTGGAAAGGTAATGCAAGTACAGGTGGTTTGAGAGCACTCAACGATGCAGGTAGTGCACATAAGGTTGTTGAGGTTGCCGACATTGCTCCTGAGACACTTGAAGCGATTAAATCTGCAGTTGCGGTATATGAGGCTGATAATACCGATGCTGTGGCTGCACTTGACGTTGTTATAGAAAAAGCACAGGCTTTGTTCGAGCAAATAACAATTGGTACAGGAGTAGGTAAATATACTACTACCGATACTGATTATATGAATAAATTCAATACTATCGTTGCATTCCGCGAAGATATCCAAGTAACAAATACCCCTACTCCTGCCGAGGTTGAGGCAAAGACTGCTGAACTGAACGCACTTATTGCTTCATTTCAGTTGAATATGCCTGTAGCTGGTAAGTATTATACATTCAAGAATGATGCATACTACATAACAAGCGGTGTAACAGGCGATGGAAAAATTGCTTTGAGCGAAACAAAGGATGCTACAGCAATCTACTATTTCGATGGAACACACCTGTTGGCTTATACAACAGGTCTCTACTTCGGTTTGAACGCTAATGATTGGACATTTGAGGCTGTAGGTTCAACAGATATATCTACAATCACTTTCGTTGCTGCTGTAAACGGTGCTGTAGGTAAATACAATATCAATTCAGGTGGGCGTTGGTTGCACAGAACTGATGCTTACGTAAACCGTTGTTCTGCAAATACTTGTGGCAATGCTCACAACTGGACTATCGAAGAGGTTACTTCACTCCCTGTAACAATCTCTGCAGCCGGTTATGCAACATTCTACGCTCCTGTAGCAGTAACAGTTCCCGCTGGCGTTAAGGCTCACACTGTTACCGTAAACGGCGAATGGGCTATATTGAACGAAATCGCAAGTGGTGTAATCCCTGCCAATACAGGCGTTATTCTTGAAGGTGAGGGCTCATTCGATTTTGCGGTTACAACTGCTGGTGCATTTGAGGGTGAAAACCTAATGAGTGGTACTGTTGCCAAGACTCTTGTTACAAAGCCTGAGAACACAGAATGTTATGTTCTTGCTAAACCAGAGGGTGCCGAGGTTGCAGCAATGTATATTGCAGTTAATGGCGAAGGTGAAACTAAAGATGTTACTAAGTTCTACAATGCCGGTCACAAAGCATACCTTGCAGTAGAAGGTGCAAGCGGCGTTTCATTCTACGGTTTCCGTTTCGACGAAGAGGAAAACACTACAGCGATAGAGAAAGTAGAAACAGAAAATGAGCAAGAGGTAATCTTTGACCTTGCAGGTCGCCGCGTAAGCGAGATTACTGAGAAGGGTATTTATATAGTAAATGGTAAGAAAGTTTTGGTCAAGTAATTGACCAAAACTTAGACAATGCCGGCAGCAATAGGTCACGCGAAGCACAGGCAACGTTTGTGCCGCGTGGGTTGCGATAAGACGGCGTTGTCAAAGGTTATTTAAGTAATTGACCAAAACTTAGACAATGCCGGCAGCGATAGGTCACGCGAGGTGTGGTGTTAGTCACACCGCGTGGGTTGCCAATAAAAAAGTGATTCAATAGGCGAAATATCATTCAAGTAATTGAACTTATAGGGACGCGGCTTGCCGCGTCCACTAAAACATAAAAGAGAAAAAGACATATAAATATGAAGAAAGAATATACATCACCTCTTGCAGTAGAGGTTAGCGTTGCAGCAGAGAACATGCTTGCCGCATCATTGAGCATCAGTGATACAAC
>JAGCJL010000089.1 GCA_017647975.1 Bacteroidaceae bacterium
AGCAGAGAACATGCTTGCCGCATCATTGAGCATCAGTGATAAAACCGTAGATACCTCAAACGGTGGTCAGCTCACCGGTGGCCGTCGTGGATCATGGGGTAATTTATGGAATTAAAAACTTTTTAATTAAAAGTTTTTAATCGACGAGTTTTGAAGCTAAAGGTCACACGCAGGATGGATGCAATTCATCCCGTGTGGGTAGCGATAATCAAAACGAGTCAATAAACAACAAATTAACCCATCTATAACACGCATGGATTGCGAAAATGCGTGTTATAGATGGGAGGAACTAATCAACACAGCGATGAAAGTTTTTTCATCGCTGTGTTGATTTATATGTAGTTCTCAATGCCGAGATGGCATCTCGGCTTGGTGATCCTCACCCTAACCCTCTCCAAAAGAGAGGGAATAAAAAGTTCTTTTTTTATTCTTAATCACTCCGCAACCTAAAAATAGTTTAAGGTTAAGACAGGTTATAGAATACTATAGTTTGTAGCTCTGGCCATACAATGAACGGATTAAAGCATTGCGAAGGCACTATAACCAATAACATAGCAAAACTCTTGCCCCAAATGCCGTCTTATTCTTTTTTAACCAAAAAAGGCTAAACAACAAGGGGATTTTATCAAAAATCGTCGTATATTCGCAGAAATCGTTTATAACGTGTTATTTTACTTATGAGAGCCTTTGTAACACATTTGATGCTTCTGCTACTATTACCCTCGATGCTACATGCACAGAGGGTAGGTCTTGTTATGAGTGGAGGCGGTGCAAGAGGTCTTGCACACATTGGTGTTATCAAAGCTCTTGAAGAGAATAACATTCCCATTGATTATGTGGCCGGCACATCTATGGGTGCTATTGTGGCGGCTCTCTACTCCATGGGACACTCTCCCGATGAGATGATTGAGATGATGAAAACCGAGGACTTCCACCGTTGGTACACCGGTACTATGGATCAGGATTATATGTTCTACTTCAAGAAGAACCGTAGTGTTCCCGGGTTGGTAAGCATACACTTTGGTTTCAAGGACTCGCTGCGTGTTGCCACTCAGGCAACAAGTATTGTAAACCCCAACCCCATGAATTTGGGTTTCTTGGAGATTTTCGCTGGTTACACTGCTGCTTGCAAAGGTAATTTTGACAACCTCATGGTTCCATTCCGCTGTGTAGCCTCGGATGTTTACAATAAGAAACAGGTTGTTTTTTCAAATGGAAACTTAGGTGATGCTGTACGAGCATCAATGACATATCCTATGTTTTTCAAACCTATAAAGGTTGACAGTGTGTTGCTGTTTGACGGTGGTTTGTACAACAATTTCCCTCGTGACGTTATGGAAGAGGACTTCAACCCCGATGTCATAATTGGCAGCGTGGTGAGCGACAACCCTACCCTGCCTAACGAGAGGGATATCATGAGCCAGGTCGTAAACCTTATATTGGGACGCAGTGACTATTCGTTACCCAAGGAAAAGGGTGTGATGCTCAACATGCGTATCAAAGATGTAAACCTTCTTGACTTTCACAAAATTGACGAGGTCACTAAACATGGTAATGAGTTTGCTACAGGACACATGGGTGAAATTAAGGAGCGTATAACACGCCGACAGGACTCTTTGGTTATTGCCCAAAGACGCAAAGAGTTCAAGAAAAGAGTTCCCGAGCTACGCTTCAACAAGGTTGTCATAGAGGGTGTGAATCCCGAGCAGGAGAAGAACATAAGAAGAGAGTTCCAGAAGAACGAGGGTGAGATTTTTACATTTGAGAAATGTAAGAGAGGATATTACAGCCTACTGTCGGGTGATCTTATCGAGAGCGTGATACCTCATGCGATATATAACGAGCAGGACAGTGCATACACACTGCATCTGGACGTAACCCCTACACCACCTTTCACAGCGGAACTTGGTGTCGGTGTCTCAACCGATGTATCGAACCAGATATATTTCGGCTTGCATTACAAGAACCTCAATTACCTATCCAAGGAGTTTATCCTTGACGGTCAGTTGGGAAAGATTTACAACAACATACAGTTGTCGGGACGTCTCGATTTCCTCACTGAGATACCAATCTCTCTGAATCTTATAGGTTCGTACTCCACATTTGATTACTACAACAAGAAATTCCTCTTCTCGCAGGAGAATCCTGTTGCACTGAACCATCAACGAGAGATGTTTGCAAAGATGAAAATGGCATTACCATTCCTCAACCGCAAGAAAGCCGAAATTGGCGTTGGTATTGCAAGTATAAGGGACGAATACATGCCTTCGAACATTCTCGACCTTGATATGCCCAACCTTGACCGTAATGAGATGTCGCTGTTCAGCACATTCCTAAGAGTGGAAGGCAATACTCTGAACTCTAAGATATTCCCAACAGAAGGTGTCTATGAGTGTCTGTCGGCCCACTTTGTCACAGGAAAAGAGAAATATACCGGTATCACATGGGTTAACGAGAACAACATGATGCAGTCGTGGCTACAAATCAAATATACCCGTAGAGACCATTTCAAAATTATACCGTCGCTCGTGCTCGGCACACATCTTGAACTCTACTATTCGACACGACGACTTTCAAAGACCTATCAGGCTACAATGATGCAGGCTGGCTCGTTCAACCCCACCATGACTGCACTGTTCAACTACGACCCAAAATTCCGTGCAAACCAATACATTGCCGGAGGTGTAATACCAATCATAAGACTGAACAGTTACATACAGATACGTCCCAGCTTCTACGCCTTTGTGCCTTACCGCACAATAACCGAATACTCCGACGGTACAGCCGGATATGCAGCACGCAGGTTCAGCAACTTTGAGTATATTGCCGACATCACTGTCGCCGCAAAGTTCTCCGATGTCTCGGTCAGTGCCTTTGTCAACTATTACAGTTCGCACAGGACAAAAGTAAATGTGGGACTTACATTAGGATGGTTTATGTTTAACGAAAGATTTATAGAATAATAAAGAGAAGATTATGAAAAGAGGATTTTTATTGATGATGATGACTGCTGTTGCTATCATTTATAGCAGCAAGGCCAATGCACAGGAGAATGTTACTGTTTATGAACATGATTATATCGTGAAGGTTGGAGACACTGCTCCCGACTTTACCCTGGAGCTTACCAATGGCGAGAAGTTCACCTTGTCCGACCATAAAGGCAAAGTAGTTATGCTACAGTTCACTGCTGGCTGGTGTGGTGTATGCCGCAAGGAGATGCCACATATAGAACGTGAGATTTGGCAACGTCATAAAGACAACAAAGAGTTTGTTCTTATAGGCATAGACCGCGAAGAGACAAAAGAGGATATAATTCCTTTCATTGAAAAGGTGGGTACTACCTACCCCATTGCTATGGATACAAATGCCGATGTCTTTGCAAGCTATGCTCTGCGAACATCGGGTATCACACGAAACATTCTCATTGACCGTGACGGCAAGATTGTGATGCTGACACGTCTGTTCAAAGAAGATGAATTTGCATCGCTCGTCAACAAAATCAACGAGATGCTGAATGAATAAAACATCGGCGGCACTGACGAACGAAACAAATACATAATTGTTATATTGTAAACATGTTTTGCAATATATAAAACCATGAAAATATAATTCACATGAACAACGTAACAGATAAGAATACAAACCCCTTCATTGCACCATACGAAACTCCGTTTGGTGCTATACCTTATAATAAAATAACACTCGAGCATTTTATTCCGGCTGTAGAAGAGGGCATCAGAAGAGAAGAGGAGGCGATAGAAAACATTTGCAACAACCCCGAACCTGCAACATTTGAAAATACCATTGCTGCACTCGACCGTTCGGGGCTTATGCTTGGCGAGGTGATAGGAGCTTTCAATGCACTTGTCAATGCACGCAGTTATGATGAGATACTTGCCATAGAAGAGAAGATTGAACTGCTGACAACTGCTCACCATAATAATATATCGCTTAACGAAAGACTGTTTGCACGTATCAAAGAGGTTCATTCAGGCGATACGGGCATGCTTGATACCGCACAGAAAAGACTTCTTGAAGAGACATACGATTCGTTTGTACGCAATGGAGCCAACCTTGTGGGAGAGCAACGGGACCTGTACCGCAAGCTGACAGAAAGGCTTGCCACCCTATCGATAAAATTTCAGGAGAACAGCATCAAAGACACCGACGAGTTCACCTTGCACATTACTGACAAAGAGCAGCTCAAGGGGCTGCCGGACGATGTAACAGAGGCTGCTGCAAACAGTGCCAAAGAGGCCGGTAAAGAGGGGTGGCTATTCACCCTGCACCGCCCGAGTTATATCCCATTCATCACCTATTGCCAAAATCGCGAATTACGCAAGGAGATGTATATGGCATACAGCACCATTGGAGCAAAAGGCAACTCACACGACAACCGCGAAACGGTGAAAGAGATTGTCAACAGCCGTCTGCAACTCGCACGTCTGTTGGGATATAACACATACAGCGATTACATTCTCGCCGAACGCATGGCACAGAACAGCAATGCCGTATATTCCATGCTTGGCAAACTGACATGGTCCTACCTGCCTGTAGCACGTAAGGAGATAGAAGAGATTGAAAACCTTGCCAAAGAGTGCGAAGGAAATGATTTTATCATGGAGGCATGGGATTTCGCCTTTTATTCCGAGAAACTGAAAGAGAAGAAATACAATATCAGTGACGAGGAGATACGCCCATATTTTGAATTGAATCAGGCTATACACGGAATGTTCTACCTTGCCACACGCCTTTACGGATTATCGTTTGAGCAGAACCATGACATTCCGGTCTTTAACCCCGATGTCAAGGTTTGGGAGGTTTATGATTACGATGGCAAATACCTGGCACTGCTCTATTGCGATTTCTTCGCACGCAAAGGCAAACACGCTGGAGCGTGGATGGATTCCATTAAGCCACAATACAAGGATGCCGATGGCACTGACCACCGTCCACACATAACACTATCGACAAACTACCGCAAGCCATTGCCGGGAAAACCCACATTGCTGAATTTTGACGAGGTGAACACACTGTTCCATGAGTTCGGGCACTGTCTGCACGGCATATTGTCGAATGTCACATACGCAAGCCAATGTAGCCCGAATGTCCTTTGGGATTTCGTGGAGATGCCATCGCAGATACTTGAAAATTTTGCATCGGAAGAGGAGCTACTCAAACACTTCGCATTCCACCACAAGACCGGAGAGGACATGCCGGTAGAGATGTTGAAGAAGATTAAGGCATCACAGACCTTCAATGCCGGCTACCAGTGTGTACGTCAGGTAGGATTAGGACTTATAGACCAGGCATGGCACAACATACAAGAGCCGTTCGAGGGTGATGTCCTTGAGTATGAACATTCGGTAACCGCAGCACTACGCGTGTTAAGACCGCAGAAAACCACCGGTATAACACCACAGTTCGGGCATATAATGTCGGGCGGATATGCTGCCGGCTACTACAGTTACAAATGGGCTGAGATGCTCGATGCCGATGCCTATTCTGTGTTCAAGGCAAACGGTGTGCTTGACATGAAAACTGCACAGTCGTTCCGCGACAACATACTCGCAAAGGGAAACAGCGAGCATCCTATGACACTCTACCGACGCTTCACGGGACATGACCCACGAATAGAGCCATTATTGGAACGAGATGGAATAAAGACCATTTGTCCCCATTTATAAACACAAAGCACTATGAAAGGAATTGCAAAACAGATAAATAGAGTTATCTTTGCACTGATTTTGCCACTTGTGGCAGTATCGTGCGTGGGTGAGGATGATATAAATGCCATCTTCAGAGAGCGTGATTGGAAACTGACCTACATAAAAGAGGGAAGCGTTCAACGATATGCAAAGGATAAGATATACAGCATAGAGTTCCTTGAGAACACATTCACCGCAACCACACCCAAAGGGGTTACCATCACCGGTAACTGGCATGCCGACGGAAGTGCATTGCACAGCTTTGAATGTAACAACATACGTACAAACGGAAACCTCAGCGGTGACACGATAGGGCTGAAGATGCGTGACATTCTAAAAAATGCAAAGACATACAGTGGAGACACCAATTGGTTGCAGATAAAGCAACAAGACAACGTATATATACAATTTTATAACTGATAAGACACTATGCATAACGAAGATACAAAACAGCTGGAACTTGACAAGAGATACATGCGTATGGCCAAGATTTGGGCAGAGAACTCATACTGCGTACGCCGACAGGTAGGTGCCCTGATTGTAAAGGACAAGATGATTATCTCGGACGGATACAACGGAACACCCGCAGGATTTGAGAATATCTGCGAGAACGAAGATGGATTCACCAAACCATACGTATTGCATGCCGAGGCAAATGCCATAACCAAAATAGCACGTTCCAACAACAACAGCAACGGTGCAACGCTTTATGTTACCACATCACCTTGTATAGAGTGTGCAAAACTAATTATTCAAGCAGGTATAGTACGCGTTGTCTATGGTGAACTGTATCATATAACCGACGGAATTGACCTGTTGAAGAGAGCCGGAGTAGAAGTGCTGTACCTTGAAAACTATTAAAGGAAGATGAAGAAATTCACATTAGTCATTGTAGGGTTCATTCTCTGTTTCTTCTTAGGATTCAGCCTGAATAGAAGCTACAGGACTGTCATCATAAACCCCGGCAACAAACTCAATGAGGTCTTTAACATAATTGGTTCGGAGTATGTTGACAGCACTGATATTGATTCGCTTATTGAGAAAAGCATACCAAAGGTTATTGCAGAACTTGACCCTCACAGTGTTTACATACCGGCAAAAGATGCCGAAGCCACAAACGCCGACCTGCAAAGCAGTTTCAGCGGCATTGGCATACGCTTTACCATTCAAGAGGACACTATACACATAAGCGATGTAATACGTGGAGGCCCGTCGGAGAAGATTGGCCTGCTCGCCGGAGACCGCATCATAAAGGTTAATGACACACTTTTTGTGGGCAAGGATGTCTGCACCAACGACAATGCCATGAAAAAACTCAAGGGACCTAAAGGGACTTTTGTGAAATTGGGAATACAACGTCTTGGTGAAGATGACTTGCTCGACTTCGTCATACGACGTGACGACATTCCTGTAGAAAGCATTGAGGCTACATACATGATTGACGGCAAATGGGGCTATGTACAGGTGGAACGCTTTGCCGAGAATACATTCGGAGAGTTCATACAGGCTCTTGCACTCTTCATCAGCAACAACGCACAAGGTATCATAATTGACCTGCGTGGCAATGGTGGCGGATATATGAGTGTGGCACTGCAAATGGCTAACCAATTCTTGAACCGAGGCGATGTGATTGTTTATACCGAAGGAGAACATACCGAAAAATTCATAGAGAGAGCCAATGGATTCGGAATGTTCCAAAAGACTCCGCTTGTGATACTCGTAGATGAGACTTCAGCATCGGCAAGCGAGATTCTTGCCGGTACAATACAGGATAATGACCGCGGTACAATTATAGGACGTCGCACATTCGGCAAAGGACTCGTCCAACAACCTTATGAGTTTACCGACGGTTCGATGATAAGACTTACCGTAGCCCGTTACTATACGCCAAGTGGCAGATGCATACAGAAGCCATACACAAAAGGAGAGAAAAGCAAATATGAGCAAGACCTTATAGAGCGATATTACAGAGGCGAATTCTTTTCACAAGACAGCATACACCAGAACACCGATTTGATATACAAGACTAAAAAAGGACGTACTGTATATGGTGGCGGTGGCATCATGCCCGACATTTTTGTGTCGAGCGATACTGTTGACATGACCGATTACGCACAGGACGCTTTCTCACGCGGACTGATAGCACGCTTTGCACTCAACTATGGCGACAAGAACCGCCCCACTCTGTCAAAATTCAAGACATACGAAGAGATGACAGCACACCTTGACACACGACCAATTCTCACAGACTTTGTACAGTATGCCGATAAAAAGGGACTAAAACCCCAACAGAGCCAAATAACAAAGTCAAAAGAGATTATCAAACGTTCATTGTATTCAAATATAATCTATCAGATACAAGGAATGTTGGAACATGTCAGGTACATAAACAAAGAAGACCCGACTGTACTGAAAGCTGTGGAAATTCTGGAGAAAGGAGAATCTTTCCCAAAATAAAGCACTATTTACAGGGGAAAACAGCTTAGCCAAATGATGCTAAAATGGGGGGGGGTAATTTTTTGAAACCTGCACAAAAAGGATGTTTCCTTAAATAAATGTACAAAAATATTTGCAAAAACGACAAAGAACCTATACCTTTGCTAAGAGAGACTGGTTGTATAGTGCATAAACAGAGAAAAACACAAGCACCTGTTTCGGACTAACACAACGAAATAGATTAAGCATCAAGCATTTATCAACATAAATGGAACGATATTTTAACATTCGATACGAATTTGACATTCCTACAATACATGAAAGTATTGCACGACAGGTGGAGCTTGGGGAACCGGGTTACATTTGCGTTGCTGACGGTAATGTATTAAACATGGTCAATCGCAAGAATTTCTATAAAGAAGTTATAGACGGTAGTATCTTCTCCATTTGTGACAGTAGTTGGGTGCCCATATTCATTAGATGGATATACGGTTACGAGCGTCAGTACTATTGCGGTAATGACATTTTTACAGAAATAGTAAATAGCCGCAAATACAAGATGGCTTTCTTGGGTACAAAACAGAGAATCCTTGACGGTCTAAAGGCAAATCTTGTAGAGATAGACCCTAAAATAGCAGATATGTTGTTCTACGAACTTCCTTTCTGCAATGTTGATGATTTTGATTATGCCGGTATTGCCGACATGATAAACAAGAACGATGCTGACATCATTTGGATTGCTTTAGGTGCTCCAAAACAGGAGATTTTCATGAGCAAACTGAAACCGCACTTGAAAAGAGGTGTCATAATCTCTGTTGGAGCAGTATTCAAGTTTAACTGCGGATTGCCCGATATCCCCAAACGAAGCCCGGAATGGTTACGCAAACACCACCTTGAATTCCTGCATCGCATATTCAAGGAGCCCAAGAAACAGATTAAGCGTTGTTGGGGTATTGTAGTAACATTGCCCAGAATATTGAATCAAGAATGGAGACTTAAAAATAAAAAGAAATGATTCGGAAAAAATCCGAATCATTTCTTTTTATATAATATAAGGTATATAGCCTGTTCTAAGAAAAAATAGTTGAAAAAAGAGCCTTTTTAAGCAAAAATGTATTATCTTTGCACCGCCGATACGAGATATCGGATAACTCAAATCATTAACCATTAAAAACAGATTAAAAAATGGCAACAAAAATCAGACTACAGAGAAGAGGTCGTAAACACTACGCATTCTACTCTATCGTGATTGCAGATTCGAGAGCTCCACGTGATGGAAAGTTCACCGAGAAAATCGGTACTTACAACCCCAACACTAACCCAGCTTCAGTAGAAATCAACTTCGAGAGAGCTTTGTGGTGGGTAAACAACGGTGCTACTCCAACTGACACTGTACGCAACATCCTTTCACGCGAAGGCGTTTACATGATGAAGCACTTGCAGGGCGGTGTTAAGAAAGGTGCATTTGACGAGGCTACAGCACAGGCTAAATTCGAGGCTTGGAAGAACGCTAAGGTAAACGCACTTAACGGTATTAAGAGTGCCGAAGAGCAGGCTAAACGTGACAACAAAAAGGCACGTTTGGAGGCTGAGAAAGAGGTAAATGCAGCTATTGCAAAGAAGGTAGCAGAGAAGAAAGCTGCTGAGGCTCTTGCAAAGGCTGAGGCAGAGGCTGCAGCCGCTGCTGAGGGTGCTGAAGCAACAGAAGCTCCTGCAGAGGAGGCTACTGAGGCTCCTGCAGAAGCTTAAAAAGCCTTTTCCCCTAACAAGGGGATGCAGTAATGCTCAAAATAGACAAGGATGTGCAATTGCACATCCTTGTTCTGTTTATATATAACGCATATCACTTGCCACTTCGCTCCATATCCAGCAGAAACCGCTTCCGTTCAACACCGGCAGCAAAACCTGTAATTTTACCATTTTCACCCACTACTCTATGGCAAGGAATCACAAAGAGCAGTGGATTCCTATGACAAGCACCACCTACCGCACGCGAGGCACCTGGCTTGCCAATAGCTTTTGCTATATCGCCATAAGTACGTGTCTCACCATAAGGTATTTTACAAAGTTCCTGCCACACCCTGCATTGAAAAGGCGTACCATTCATAGACCAAGGAAAATCAAAAGAAAGACGCGAAGCATCAAGATACTCGTTTAACTGACGTACCACATCACACCTCTTGAAATCATCATCCACTGCTACATTTTCCTCAAACGAAATACCAACAACATTTTCGTTATTAAAAACAACCTTAATAGTTCCTAAGAGGGTTTTACAAAAAACGGTTCTATCCATAACATTTCATACACAACCATTTGCAAATATAGTATTTTTGAATGGCAACGATACCACTATAAGATACTATTTGACAAGACAATGCTTTGTACTTAGTACAAAATGGACTATTTTTGCACAACATAAGAGAAGAGTACAACATTTATGAATACAACAAAATACATATCACTAATATTTGCTTTGCTGGCAACAATGCTAATAAGCTGTGGAGAGGACCGCACCGGAGAATACCTGGAAATGACACAGGAGAACCAATGGATTTATTCCACCATGAAAGATGTATATCTTTGGGGAGAAGAGATTAAACAGCCTGAACATTCACAGTTCTTCAGCAACACATCAAAGTTCTTCTCTTCGCTACTGAACAAGAATGACAAAGTTTCGTATTTCACCGATACCATAAAGAACGAAAGCTATGGCATATTGGCTACTTTCATGCGTGACCCGATAGCAGAGCAACCAAGCAAAGTATATGCCCTTACACTCTTTGTGGAACCCGGTTCACCGGCTGACATCGCCGGCGTCAAACGTGGTACATGGATTTCGGGAGTAGATGGCAAGGAACTTACAATTTCAAACACCAATATCCTGATTAGTGGCAATGCGATAAAACTCACAACCGAGAAAATTGATTACAACGACGAAGAGATGCGTTATTTCTGGGAACAAAGCGATACATTAAACATGGGCAACGCTACAGAAATCACAAATCACAATATCTTATTTGACACCATTTATAGCATACGAGACAAAAAGGCCGGTTATATACTATGCAACAGTTTCAACGGTGAGGATTTTATTGAAAAAACAGAGAACATACTACTGAAATTCGCTACCGAAGAGGTTACAGATATTGTCCTGGACTTAAGATACAACAACGGTGGTTCCATAGCCAACGCTGCAACATTTGCAGGAGCATTAGTTCCAACGACATTACATGGCACTCCATTCGCAACACTCAAAAAGAGTGAAGAGATTGAGGACACCATATACAATTACATGTCAAGCAAAGCAAACCTCTGCGACAAGAGAATTTGTATAATAACAGGAAGCAGAACTTGTGGAGTTGCAGAACTGTTCATCAACTCGCTTAACAGTTCACGCAACATGTATGATGTATTAACCTTTGGAATAAACACTAAAGGTGACAATGTTATTGTGGGCACATTCAATTCACCATACGGTTTTGCTATTAACCCGGCCATTGCATTCATGCATTCAGCATCGGGGAGCATTCTATCCAGTGAAGGCGTGGTGGCAGACTACCCCATCAATGAATTAGAACAGATTGAACACATACAGCCATTAGGCAAAGAGCAGGAACACCTGCTTTACAGTACATTACATTTTATAGCCACAGACATGATACCTCAATAAAACAATAAACGACAACAGCGAACTGTTGTCGTTTATTGTTTTATTTAAAAAGCTGATTACTCAGCAACCTCCTCTTCCGGTGTTGGGAAATCAACAATATTGTTTGCCACAAGAATGTTATACCATGAATACAACTTTTTGATGTGTGTCAAATAAACACGTTCTCTATCATAATCAGGCATTATCTCCTCAAAATAGGCAACGAGTTCCTCGGGAGTTGCCACCTTCAAATCAAATGGCAATACAGCATTTTCCTTCTCATAAATCTTTGCAAAAACCTCACGCAAAGGAACTTCCTCGGTATCGGTATATATTGCAATGTCGTCAAGCATCACCACCTTATCGGTATTATGCACAGGAATACGTTTTTTGGCAGCATCTACCATTTCAACTATAATCATGTTGCGACCGCTTGACAAAAGACGGTACAGACCGGGCTTACCCGAGATTGTCAAAATTCTTTCAAACATATCAGTTTATGTGTGTTAGTGTTTAAATATTTTTGTTAATGTTCTGCGAATATATATTTTCAATCTGAGACTGCAAAATTTGAAATACTTTTTAACTGCTCCAAAAGCAAAATTACTTCAGGCAGTACAGGTTCGTCACCATCGTTGTAAATAGAATAATCCGAAAGCAACAATAATTCATCAGAAGACATCTGGTTATTCATGCGACTCTCAACCTGAGAGCGACTCATGCCACTACGCTCTATCGTACGTCTGATAGCTGTCTCCCTATCGGCCCAGACAACAAGCACTTTATCAACGGAATCAATTACTCCCGATTCATACAATATTGCAGTTTCAACACCAACGACATCGCAATTTTGCTCCAAAGCCCAACGCTCAAAATCTTTTTTTACAACAGGATGTACCAAAGCATTGACACGCCTTACATTCTCCTTGTCTATAAATATACGAGACGCGAGATAACTGCGATTTAATTGACCATTCTCGTCATAGCACTCTTCGCCAAACATTCGTTTCAAGGATTTAACAATAGTCTTATCCTTTACCATGAGCATCTTTGCCTTGGAATCACAATCATATACAGGAACACCAAGAATGCCGAATACACGAGATACAACACTCTTTCCACTACCAATGGTTCCTGTTATTGCAAGTTTCAATACATTACTCATAGTATATTACCAACTTTGACTACCGCCGGTTTAACAACAATATTCTTGGCTAAAGAAGATGACTTGACAAGCATCAACTCGACATTTCCATTACCGGTCTTCAACAAATCATTATAATCGAGCTGAACGAGAAAATCACCTGGGCCTATCATATCATAATGACTCTCAGAAACTTCAAAAGAGACCTCTACCTCTGTAGGCAACCACAAGGCATAGAAATGCAACGGGAAATTCTTCCTTTTAATGGGAACACGTACCTTTTTAACTTTAAGAGGAGATACCTCTACCTGTACTTTAACTTCGGCTGGTTCTACATTCATAAGTTCATCAGAGACTATGCGAACCATAAATTCCTTATCGCTCTTGAGATATTTCTTTACTATATATTCGGTATCTACACATGACATGCTCTCCAACTTCTCGGGAGTTGCCGAAACCATTATATCGGAAGGGGTGATTTTTATATTTGATATCTCAAAATGTTCAGCAGTATCAAACTTACCATTCAGTCGCACAGGCAACAACTTACGATTCTGCTTTACATTGATATAAATGGTATCCTCGTTATAATGAACAATTGAAGAGGAAGATTCTACTGCCGCAGTGACCTGCTTCTTCAATACAGAAACAGGGAGCGAAAGAACTCCTTTCTGTTTTCTCAACTCAGAATAATCGACAACGACATCCATTTCCGAGCTTAGTTTATATCTCAGCAATGTTGTTCCACGATCGTGCAACCTGACACCGAACTCAATATCATCATCTACGAGTTCAATATTGTCGGGAAGGTTCTGAACAGTTACATAAAAAGGAATATCGGTCTCGTAATCTTCGTTCAGCACTTGCAGAAGCCAAAGACAACACGAGACCAACAAAAAGAACAGGAAAGTAAATAGACTATTTTCCTTGAACTTGTTGAAGAAATCTTTATTCAAAATATTTCCTTTTACTATTTCAATTACTGTTGCATTGCTTTTGGATTAGCAAAGACTACAGTAATATCTACGCGTACATTTACATTGTGTGCAATCTCAAGAACAACAATACCATCATTGATTTCCTTGATTTTACCATAAATACCACCGCTGGTAACAACCTCCTGACCGGGTTGCAAACTACGACGGAAATTCTCGATTTCCTTCTGACGTTTACGCTGTGGACGTATCATCATAAAATACATTATGGCAATGATTATCACAAACATAAAGATTGGATTTGCCAAAAAACCGGATACTCCGGCAGGAGCTGCATTCAAAAATACCATATTAAAATATCATTTAGTTAGATTACTTATTCAATTTACCGCTTTCACGCAATTTCTTTGCAATAGAATCGAGCAAACCGTTTACAAACGAACCACTCTTTGCTGTGCTATAACATTTTGCAATCTCAACATATTCGTTGAGAGTAACTGACAAAGGAATATCTTCAAAATTCATCAATTCAGCGAGTGCAACCTGCATTATCACAACATCCATAAATGCAAGACGAGACATATCCCAATTCTTGGAACTCTCACTCATGAGAGTACGATATTCCTCGGCATTTGTTATTGCTGATTTGAAGAGACGACGTGCATACTCCATGTCGGCAACATCCTTGTATTCGGGAAGCAACTGCTGGAACTCACCCTCTTCCTCCTCAAAACGCTTGATAGTCTTCATAACGAAAGTATCAACGATTGACTTGTCGTCGTTCCAGTAAAGGCTCTGCTCTTCGAGCAAAGAATCAAGTTCCTCGTTTTCAACAATAAATGCTTTATACAACTTACGCCACAACTCCTTGTCCTCTTCGTATGAAGATGTCTCCTGTGACATATACTCCTTATATATATCGCTATCTTCTATTGTATCGAGCAGACGACGCAACAAATCAGAATTATCAACCCAGTTGAATTTGCTCTTCTCGGCAAATTTCACTAATTGCTGATTCTTCTCAAGCTGAGAAATAAAACGATTGTTTACAAACTTGAGATTGGGATTCAAGTCACTTTCTGTCGGACGTAGTTTCATGCTAAGGAAAGAAACTCTGTCGGCAGCATAATGAGTGATGGCTGTCATCAACAACAGCAATTGATTGTAAAGGTCATATGCCTTCGAAAGACTGAAGAACACCTCATCTTCGGCAGCTTTCAAACTCTTGCCACTGTTTTTATAGTAGGCGTAAACAATCTGTATGACCTTAAGACGGATAAGAACTCTATTAATCATAAAACGCTTTTTCTGATTTTTTGCAAAGTTCGCATTTTATCGTGACACTGACAAGCAAAAAATAAACTTTATTTTTACATATTTAAAGATCAAGCAGACCTTAAGAGAACAAAACAACAGACAAAAAAGTTCACAAATGGGAGATTCTGATTCTAAAAAGAGCTGTCAAGTAGTTTTTTTGTAGAAAATTCGCACTTTTTTGGAACATTTTATTACAAATTGAGAAAATTTAATCATATTTGTATTTGATAGTATTAAATAAGAAAAAACACAGGCCCTCCCGGCTATCAACGAAAAGGCCTACTAACTTAACCTACACAAAGATGGAAGAAAACAGAAAGAGTGGAATTACCGAGAGTGAAAAAGAGATAGTATTCTCACAGACCATCAAAGCCGGCAAGAGAATTTACTACATTGACGTCAAGAAAAACAGAAAGGACGAGATGTATCTCTCAATAACAGAGAGTAAAAAAATCGTTTCCGGAGAGAGTGAAAACCCAACATTCTCTTTTGAGAAGCATAAGATTTTCCTTTACCGCGAAGATTTTGCAAAATTCGCTAACAGCCTTAACGAAGCAATCAATTTTATTGTTGCCGAGCAGGGAGAATACCAGCCACAAAGCTACGAAGCACCTGCTACAGAAAACAATGATGACAAGCTCAATATAGATATTGATTTTTAAGACTATATTTAACAGGTACAAGGAGTAATTCCGAATAAATAAATTTGCATATTACAAACATAAAGCGTATCTTTGCATCCGCTTTAGAGACATCGTGTGATGGCGAATTAAGCAAAAGACAATTTTAATCTTAATTTAGAGTAACACATTTTTACAATGAAAACAATCAGCATTAACGGTTCAGCAAGAACCGAGGTAGGCAAAAAAGCTACCAACGCACTTCGCAACGCAGGTCTTGTACCTTGTAACCTTTACGGTGTAGAGAACGAAGCTTTGGCATTCAGTGTTCCAACAGAAGGTCTTCGCAAGCTTGTTTACACTCCAGATATCCACGTTGTTGACCTCACAATCGACGGCAAAACAGTTAAGGCTATCATGAAGGAAATTCAGTTCCACCCTGTAAAGGACACTATCCTTCACGTAGATTTCTATCAGGTAACAGAGGAGAAACCTATCGTTATGGCAGTTCCTGTTAAGCTCGAAGGTCTTGCAGAGGGTGTACGTGCCGGTGGTAAGCTCGTTCAGGTTCAGCGTTACCTCAAGGTTAAGGCTCTTTACACAGCAATCCCTGAGATTCTTACTGTAAACGTATCAGCACTTGCTCTTGGTAAGTCAATCAAAGTTGGTGAACTTTCATACGAAGGTCTTGAGTTGGTATCAGCTAAGGAGTCACTCGTTTGTTCAGTTAAGACAACTCGTGCATCTGCAGCAGCTGCAGCAGCCGCTAGAAAATAATAGACAGGTTGCATGAAATATCTGATTGTAGGGCTGGGCAACATAGGTAGCGAATACGATGGAACCCGCCACAACATAGGATTTACAGTATTGGACGCTTTCGCAAAAGCGTCCAATACTATTTTTCAAGACAAACGATACGGTTTTGTTGCCGAGACATCGGTACGTGGACGCAAATTGATTCTTCTTAAACCATCGACATACATGAACCTTAGCGGCAACGCTGTTCGTTATTGGATGCAACAGGAGAAAATTCCTTTGGAAAATGTACTGATAATCGTTGATGACCTTGCACTTCCAGTAGGAGCACTGCGTCTTAAAGGTCAAGGAAGCGACGGAGGACACAACGGTCTGAAACATATTGCTGCAACACTCGGTACTGCATCGTATGCACGATTAAGATTCGGTATTGGCAACGATTTTGGCAAAGGACACCAAGTAAACTTTGTTCTTGGAGCATTCAATGCCGAAGAACAGAAAGTCATAGAGCAACAGCTTGAGACAACAAATGAAATAATAAAGAGCTTTTGCTTTGCAGGCTTAGCACGCACCATGAACCAATTCAACAAAAAAGGTAACGGTAAGTCAGAGTAATACCAATGAGCGAACAGGCAAGAATAGATAAATGGCTTTGGGCTGTACGAATATACAAGACACGCAGTATCGCTGCCGAAGCATGCAAAAAAGGACATATAACCATAGGTGACAGAACCGCAAAACCTGCACACAATATTCGTGTAGGTGATATTGTCAACGTCAGGAAAGCCCCTATAACATATTCGTTCAGAGTCCTGAAATGTGCCGAGAACCGAGTTGGAGCAAAACTCGTACCGGAGTTGATGGAAAACATCACCTCACAGGAACAGTACGAGATTCTTGAAATGAGCAAAATCAGTGGCTTTGTAGGACGCATGCGAGGAACAGGACGGCCAACAAAGAAAGAGCGTCGCGATTTAGACCAATTCGTTGAAGATAGTTACGACAACGATTTTGACGAATTTGATTTTGACGAACTATAACCATGACATACCGACAAGAGATAGTTTGCGTTTGTTTTACAAAAAAGACAAAAATTCTTTGGAGTAAAGAAATAAACACACTATCTTTGCACTCGGAAATGGGAAACCACAACCAATAAAGGTCGGTTCCGTAGCTCAGCTGGATAGAGCAACGCCCTTCTAAGGCGTGGGTCAAGCGTTCGAATCGCTTCGGAATCACAAAAGAACTCGCTACATGTAGCGAGTTCTTTTGTGTTTTATCATTCTACCACGACCTTTAAAGGAACCTTAATATACCCTTCTTCCCAAACAAGGGTATCCTTATGCTTCTCCATATAAAAATAAGTCACCCCGGCCGACTCATTACCACCATTCAGTTCCAATCCACACTCTACCGGCGGTAAAACAGAAGTATTTGCAACATCACCGGTCAAGAGAGCGTATTCATGTATAACCTCATGGCTCAAGGTTTCACCATTACCCTCATTACAAGAAACAAGCAAAGAGAGCAATATATTTAAAAGAATAAAACGAGTCATTTTTCCTTAATGGTATAAGAGAAAAACAACTCGTTATCTTTTTTTGTTTGATATTATTTTAATTTATCTCCTCAACATTGCCGAACTTTTCCCAAATGCGGGCAAACCCATACTCGCCTACAAGACCTGCCGGAACAAGCAACAGAGCATTGGAATAGACATCGGTATCGGCAATATCAGCAGAACACATAGGTGCTGCCTCGCATAACACACGCAACTTTTTAAGAGATTTGCAACTACGGAAAGCCTGATCACCGACACTGACAACAGCACTCGGCAAAACAAGTTCTTCTATTGCAGAACAGTTATAGAAAGCACCATAGCCAATGCTCAACACGCCTTCGTGCAACAAAACCTCACGCAATGATGTACAGTTGGCAAGCAAACCCTGGTCAACCATATTCACCGCAACCGGTAACTCAAATTTCTCAAGCGACGCACAACCCCAGAAAACACCTTTCTTTATAGACTGTACACTCTGCGGAAGAGTAATATTTTTCAATCGTGAACAATCTCTGAAAGCCCACCCCTCAAGTGAGATAACTCCATCGGGTAATGCTATTTCACCAAGTGATATGCAACCACAGAAAGCATATTCGCCAACACTCTCCACCATTGGCCCTACCTCCACTTTCTCAAGTGAACTACAGCCATCAAAGAGAGAAGGTTCTATATTTATAAGATTCAAGGAGAGAACTGCATTTACCAGTGATGTACACCCTGCGAAAGCTGATTTTCCAATCACAATGACATCAGATGGGAGTGCAATCTCTTTCAACGATATACAACCTTTGAATGCAGACATACCTATGACATGCAACCCCTTGCCAAAATGCACCGAGGTAAGTTTTGTACAATTCTCAAAGGCACCAATGCCTACACTCTCTACATTATCGCCAATAACTACCGAAGCTAATTCTGTACATTCTGAGAATGCCTCATCAAGAATATCTGTTACAGCATACTCTACACCACCCTTTTCTATAGTAGATGGTATAATTACATCGCCACAATAGGGAACCAGAGATTTTGTGACAGTGACACTACTATTGTCACTGTTAAGCATATATGTTATGTTATCTATTGTAAAAAACATTATAAACTCTTTTATGAAATTAACAAAGAACTGTCGCCATAGCTCAGGAAACGAAAATCATTTTCCAAAGCATAATCGTAGATTTTACGCCAATCGCCTTTCAAAAATGCCGAAACAAGCAGCAACAACGTACTCTTGGGCTGATGAAAATTTGTCACTATAGCCTTTACAATGCGATATTCGTATCCCGGAGCTATCATTATCTGCGTGTGCGAATGTACACGATCAAGCCCCTTGATATTGAGCCACTTTACAAGAGCCGTCAAAGCCTCAACAGCTGTAAGATGATGCTCGCGGTTATAAGGTATCCATTGGTTTACATGCAACTCCTCCTCGTCAATTGCAGGATTTTCCGCCACTTTCTCACCCAAGAAGTAGAGACTCTCAAGAGTACGCACCGATGTTGTTCCCACCGCCACTACCGCACCATCATGGGTGATGAGTTTCTCAAGCAGTTCCTTACTCACCTCGATATACTCCTCATGCATCTCATGGTCAGCGATAAGTTCGCTCTTCACAGGCTTGAACGTTCCCGCACCGACATGCAAAGTAACCTCTTCGCGACGTACACCACACGCTGTAAGCTTTTCAAGCACCTGAGGTGTAAAGTGCAGACCGGCTGTAGGTGCCGCAACAGAACCCTTAACCTTTGAATATACCGTCTGATAAGTCGTTTTGTCACCCTCTTCGGTTTTGCGGTTCAAATAGGGAGGAATTGGAAGTTCGCCCACAGCATCAAGCAGTTCGGCAAATGTAACCCCACCGTCCCATGTAAAACGCACCGAATTTACCGATGCCGCATCGCTCACACGCTCCACAGACAAAGTAACCTCCTTGCCATCGATAACTATTTTTTGCGACAGCAAGCCACTCTTCCAACGATTTGAGTTACCTACAAGACAACGCCACACACACGATTTCGTCTCCTGAAATATCAGCAGATAATCATTCGGCAGCTCAGGTTCAAGACAAAAGACCTCTATCTGAGCACCCGTCTCCTTGCGGAAATGCAGACGCGCCTGAATTACCTTGGTGTTATTAAAAACCATAAGAGCCCCCTGCGGAATATAAGAAGGGAGATTTGAAAAGACGTCCTCGCTCACTACACCTTTATTATAAACCAAAAGTTTCGATGTATCGCGTTGGCTCAACGGATATTTCGCAATTCTCTCATCGGGCAGAGGATAATCGTATTCAGCTATCGCAATATTAGCAATGTTTTTCATATCAAAAATTATTTAAGGCACAAAGCACCGACAAAACAGCCACGCAGCACGTTTCCCGGCGAGTGCGGCCTATTTTCGTAATCTTTTACAAAGATAGTGCAAACGAGCGAAATATATTATTATTATTTTGACATTTCGATCATTTAGTATTACATTTGCTTCTGTAGAAAAATAAACAACATATAAACAATATTATGAAAACAATTTTACGCAAAGCAACTATTGCCATGGTAGCAATATTGGCAGGAGCCAATGCTATGGCACAATCGTTTGAATTAAGAACAACGTTAAACACCGATGTAGAAGAGCTGTTCGATTACTACATTCACCCCAAATTCTCAAAAGACGGCAACACATATCCGATAATAGCAGATATGAAAAGAGAGGATAGTTCTGATTATGATAAATACACTTTAAATTCCATCACAATTCTAAATAATAATTTTGAGACAGAAAAAATAATAACAGCAGGCCCGTTGTTTGAAGAATTCACTGAATTTGCAGTAACATCAGAAGTCAAAAGCCTAAAGCTCAAAGATGCCACTCAGTATTCAGATCCCGTTTCTGCAATAGAAGATTTCTTCGAGTCATTCTGTATTGAATCTTACAAAGACGGAGAAAGCTATAACTATAATTACTCAGAAGCAGTACAGAACCTCCCCATTGACGAATTGAAGCAACACATAGACAAATGGGTTTCAGAATATTTCACAAAAGACAACGGTTGGTACACCTCAACATATAATGGATATAAATTGTTCCACAAAGATTATTATACAATAGAACTTTCTAACGGCACTATATATCCTCAAGAGGGTTACATCTATAAAGCATATAACGATATAGAACATCTCTATTTCAATTACACACCTGATGAGACAGAAGAAATTGAACGTTACAACACAAATACCAACCCTATCTTTAATATAAACGAGCCATGGTGCTTGGACTTTGTAAATTACTCAGAATATTATGTCGGAATTACCCAAGCCCTCTTTAACGACGACGAGAAATATGAATTTTTAATTCCAGAACTTGCCCTATTTACCGAAGAGGATCGTTCAAATAGTAACAACCCAACTCAAACCACCAATTACGAATATAAGCCTGTAGGTTACAAAGTTGTATCGGAAGATGGAACAGTTCTTAGCAGAATAACCGTAGAAGGAGCAGAAGAGGACGGTTGCTGGGGCTATGTATTATGCCTCGACAACAAAAAATATTTTGTTATCGAAACCGATACATACGACGAAGAGAATGAAGAAGACAGCTACTACAGCCACTTCTTTGAAATCAAGAAGAGTGCTAACGGCACCAACATTGAGAAAGTACGCGACATCAAAGGCTGCATGCGTGTACGCCCAACAGTGGCAGACCGCAACGAGGAGATTTCCATTACGCTTGACGACGACAACAATACCGCACGTGAACTAATCATTACAAGCGTAAACGGTAAGATTGTGGAAAGACGCAATATCCCCGCCGGCGAAAACACCGTAAAGGTAAACGCAGCGATGATGCGTAGCGGAATGTACAACTTCACACTTCAGAAGAAAGGCGAGATAGTTGACAACAGCAAAGTAATAGTAAAGTAAAGAGATACTTGTAAAAAAAAATGTAGAGCATCACACGATGCTCTACATTTTTTATCAACACATTCTGTCTCTGTAATCTTCGTAACCAAAGACCTTGTAGACCTCGAGTTCTCCGTTGTCGTGCAGCAGAGCTATGCTCGGGTGCGATATTCCATTGAACATATTTGTCTTTACGGTGGTGTAATGTATCATATCCTCGAACACCACACGGTCGCCCACCTTCAACGGTTCTTTAAATCTCCAACTGCCCATATAATCGCCACTGAGACAACTGTTACCACCAAGACGATAGATATTTTCACTAAAGGGTACTCCCTTCACAGCATCGGCATCGAGTGATTCAGCACCAGTCACAACCGGTTGATAAGGCATCTCCAAACAATCGGGCATGTGACATGTAAAACTTACATTGAGTATTGCAGTGCGTATTCCACGACTTTCCACAACATCCACAACCTGAGAGACCAAAGAACCCGTCTGCCATGCAAAAGCCGAACCCGGTTCAAGTATTATATGCAAGTTGGGATAACGCTCACGCAAGCCTTTAAGCAAACCTACAAGATGTTTTGTATCATAATCCTTGCGTGTCATCAGATGACCTCCACCAAGGTTTAACCATTTTATTTTGGGCAACCAAGCTGCAAATTTCTCTTCAATGTGCTTAAGGGTATTCTCCAAAGCAAAAGAGCTTGACTCGCAGTGGCAATGACAATGGAATCCCTCAATACCTTCGGGCAACTCAGCAGGTAACATATCTGCAGTAACACCGAAACGACTCCCGGGAGCACAAGGATTATAAAGTTCCGTTTCAATCTCTGAATACTCCGGATTTATACGAATACCACACGAAATCTCATGTCCTGCACTTTTCGTACGCTCGTACAAGCGTTCGTATTGCGAAAGGGAGTTGAACGATATGTGACTGCAGCAACGCATAAACTCATCGAATTCTTCGTCGGTATAAGCAGGAGAAAAAGCATGTGCGTATGCTCCGAACTCCTCAAAAGCCAGACGTGCCTCATGTATTGAACTCGCTGTTACAGAACCAATGTATTCTCTAAATATTGGAAAACTCTTCCACAAGGCAAAAGCCTTGAAAGCAAGAATTATCTCAACTCCAGCCTCGCGGGCAACGCCACTTATCAACTCAAGATTTCTACGCAAAAGAGCCTCTTCCATCACATAACAAGGCGATGGCACTTTGTTTATCATCTCTTTATCCATTATTGTATAACTTTTAATTTTGCAAATTTAAGCAGCAATGTCTTGACACCAGCATTGCGGAATTGTATTGTTGCTTTGGCGTTTTCGCCTACACCCTCTGTAGCACGCACCTCGCCAATGCCAAACCTATCGTGTTGCACAATCATTCCCACACTCAAAGCTGAATGATTACTCTTTGGAGCATAGAAATCACGTTCCACATCGCTGACGCGTCTGAGGTTTGCCGGTTTCTGCATAAAAGACGATGCGTTTATCACACGCTTGCCATCGCCTATGCTGTTTGTCGGTGCTGCAGAGTGAGAAATACCTCGTTCCACATTTCCACCAAACGGCGAGCGTTGCTGAGCTGGAGCAGAATTTGCACGACCAAATAATCCTCCACTACGGAATGAAGCCTGTTGTGGTTGCTGGCGTTGAGCCTGTACACCACCCTGCAAGGCTATAAAACGATGATCTATCTCTTTTATAAAACGGCTCGGTTCACAATAATTGAACTGACCATATTTATATCTACTCTTGGCAAAAGATAAAACACAATGGTCTTTGGCACGAGTTATCGCTACATAAAAAAGGCGTCGTTCCTCTTCCATTTCACGCAAAGAACTTTGGGCACATTGATTAGGAAACAAATCCTCTTCAAGACCTACTATAAATACAGTCTTGAATTCAAGACCTTTTGCCGAGTGTATTGTCATAAGAGCAACACGATTGGTATCATCAACATCATCATTCTCAATATCCGACATAAGAGAAACCTCGGACAAGAAATCAACCAGTCGGCAATGCTCACTACCCTCCTGACGACGTAAATCAACAAAATCGGCAATACCGTTTATAAGTTCCTCCACATTCTCCTGACGAGCCTTACCCTCAACACTGTTGTCGCGGTTTATCTCTGCAGCGATTCCACTGTCACGCAACACTGCACGAGCCACCTCAAGAGCATCTTTTTCGGCAGCCATTCTTGCAAAGTCGTCTATCATAGCTGCAAAAGCGAGGAGTTTGGTCAATGTACCTTTTGAGACATCAAGCCCAAGGGAAGCTGCCAAAGCAACAGTTTTCCAAAGACTCAATTCATGTTCAACAGCTGTTTCCTTTATTTTCTGTACTGTCTTATCACCAATACCACGTGCCGGATAATTGACAATCCTCTTGAATGCCTCCTCGTCGTCATTATTACATATAAGTCGGAAATAGGCTATGATATCCTTTATCTCCTTACGTTGATAAAATGATAGTCCTCCGTATATCTTATAAGGAATTGCTCTTTTTCTAAAAGCCTCCTCAAACACACGCGATTGAGCATTTGTACGATAGAGTATGGCAAAATCACTATACTCAAGCCCTTCACGACGACGCAATTCCGTAATTTTATTTGCAACAATTTCACCCTCCTCAAGATCAGAATAAGCCGAATAGAGAGAAAGCGGTTCACCTAAGCCACGTTCTGAATAGACAGTTTTCTTTATCTGTTCACTATTCTTGGCTATAAGGCTGTTTGCGGCATCCACAATCATCTTTGTTGAGCGATAGTTCTGTTCCAACTTAAATATCTTAGCTCCACCATAACGTTGTGCAAAACCAAGAATATTTCCAATATTCGCTCCTCGGAAAGAGTATATACTCTGAGCATCATCACCAACAACACACACATTACGACGCGTTTGGGTCAACTGCCAGACAATGCACGCCTGTACATAATTTGTATCTTGATACTCATCAACAAGCACATACTTGAAACGTTCAACATACTGCTCACAAACCTCGGGATGCTCTTTGAAGAGATTATAAGTATTAACCAACAAATCATCAAAGTCCATTGCGTTGGCAAGACGGCAACGTTCAGAATATCTTTTATAGATTTCGTATGTCGAAGGAATACGTCCCCTGACATCATCACCACGCAGCCCACCGTCATTTTCATAGTCACGTGGAGAGACCAAAGCACTCTTGGCACTTGATATACGCTCTGCAACAGCATTTGGCTTATAAACCTTTTCATCAAGCCCCATCTCCTTTATTATACTCTTCACCAAACTACGGGAATCACTCTGGTCATATATAGTGAATTGCGGAGTATAACCTATCAGGTGTGCCTCACGTCGTAATATCTTTGAAAAAACAGAGTGAAAGGTTCCCATCCACAACATTGATGCATTCCTTTGCCCAACACGTGCTGCTATACGTTCTTTCATTTCACCGGCTGCCTTGTTTGTAAATGTCAACGCTAGTATTGACCACGGCTCATAACCATGTTCAAGCAGATAGGCTATTTTATAGGTCAACACACGCGTCTTTCCTGAACCAGCACCGGCTATTACCAGCGAAGGTCCATCGCAGTAACGTACTGCATCAAGCTGTACTCCGTTAAGTTCTTCTTCGTAATTTATCATTGTAAAGTCACGCCATTAACCGCAGCGTGTAATATTCTGCGAAGATAACATAATTTCGTCAGTTTTGCGAACATAACAAAGAGTTTCCTTGTTTACAAGACAAATCCAACAATAATTACACTTATGAGTACATACATCAGAACGACAGAAACTGGTTTTCAGTTACCGGTTCTTTTTTATCCCACAGGAGCACTTGCACCGGTTATCAGCCAACAAACAGTAGAAATTCATTACGGCAAACACTTCAACACATACGTTGAAAACCTCAACAAGTGTATTGCCGAAACAGAATATGAAGGCATGACATTGAGAGAAATTGTCAAGCAAGCCCCCAAAGGGCCACTCCTCAACAATGCCGGCCAAGTCCTGAACCATTCACTCTATTTCGAACAATTTACCCCCTATCCACCGGCGAGTAATCGCCCAACCGGTAATCTTAAAGAGTTTATTCATTTTGATTTCGGAAACTTTGATATCTTGAAGAAAAAGATGGAAGATGCTGCAGCTTCGCTGTTCGGAAGTGGTTGGGTGTGGCTTGCACAGGAAGAGAGCGGGAAACTCACAATCGTAAACTGTCCTAACGGAGAGAACCCCATCCAACAATATATGACACCATTATATGGCATAGACGTTTGGGAACATGCCTACTATCTTGACTACCAAAACCGCCGAGCAGAACATGTAAAGAAACTTTGGGATATTGTAGATTGGGAAATGGTTGAAAGCAGGCTTAATATATAATCAGAATGGGAATTCCCATTCTGATTATATTAAAGATAAACTTATTTTGCCTCCTTGACAAGATAAACAATCACCGGCAAGTGATCACTGTAGCCATTAAGCCAAACACCACCGGCATGAGTTCTCTTTGTATTTCCCTTGTAACGCCCCTCCTGCTGGAACATATAAGCACGAGAAAATATTTCAGTCTTATAAAGTTTCAAAGTAGAACGGTCGGCACCCAAAAGATTGCCACTCATCACTATTTGGTCAAACAGATTCCACTTACCCTTATACTTTAGAGTTCCTAAACCTTTTTTACGCAATATATTCCACCATGGATTGTAAAGGTCGGCAGCAGATTTAACCTCTTCCCTTTCACGCACTGCACCAAGACAAGTTTTCATACTCTTATCATCGGGATCATCATTCATATCTCCCATGACAAGAACTTTACCTTCGGGATGAGCAACCATTATAGAATCTTTCAACTGACGCACAAGCACACCTGCACGCTCACGAGCCGGAGATTTTGCATAACGCGATGGCCAGTGATTCACAATGATATGAACCATGTCACCACCCATATCACCACCTACAATAAGAAAACCACGAGTTTTATAAGTTGTATCATTATCCTCGGTAAGATATGGAGCAAGTTTCACATTCTGCGGTTTAAATAGTTTTGGATTATAAAGCAATCCACAATCCACACCACGACGGTCTGGGCCTTCAATATGTACAAAATCCCAACCACGAGGAGCAAGAATCTCATGATTGACCAAATCGGCCAAGACCCTGCTGTTCTCAACCTCTGATACACCTACCGCAGCCATACCCACAGGCAAGACATCAGTACCCATTTCATTGAGTACAGTAGCCATATTCTTTAGCTTGTTCACATATTTCAATGTACCCCACTTATTTGCACCATCTGGCAAATATTCATAATCGTTCTTACCCTTGTCATGAATAGTGTCAAACAGATTCTCAAGATTATAAAAGCCGACACTGTAAAGCTTATACTTTTTCTCCTGGGCTTGCAGAGTAAAACAAGAAAGGAGAAGAGATGATAGAACAAATAAAAATGTAACTTTTCTCATAAATTTATATTATTTGCTGTAAAATTAGTAAATATTTTCTTATTCCGCATAATAGAAACACAAAAACGAACATAATTAAAGCATGTAAACAAAAATTATACATTTATATCGAAAAAAATGTTGGAAATTCAATTTAAATTGTAACTTTGTGAAATAAGTTGTGACAAATTTGTTTAAACACATTTTTAAAATCAATTTAAGAGAAAAAAGTATGGCAAAAAAAGTATTTGTATCGGGTTGCTACGATATGCTACACTCCGGTCACGTTGCATTTTTTAAAGAAGCATCTACATATGGAGATTTATATGTAGGTATTGGCTCCGATGCAACAATCAAAGAGTTGAAAGACCGCAAGACAATAAACACTGAACAGGAAAGGCTTTACATGGTAAAAGCCATCAGATATGTAAAAGACGCTTTCGTCAACAGTGGAAGTGGCATGCTTGATTTCGCCGAAAATGTAAAGAACTTGAAACCAGATATTTTCTTCGTAAACAGCGACGGTTACACACCCGGCAAAAAACGTTTTTGCGAAGAAAACGGCATTGAGCTTGTCGTAAGCAAGCGTCTTCCCGAAGCCGGCTTGCCAACACGCTCAACAACCGCACTTCGCCAAGAGTGTAAAATACCTTACCGTATAGACTTGGCCGGCGGCTGGCTTGACCAGCCTTTCGTGAGCAAGCACTACCCCGGTCCGGTACTTACCATTTGTATAGAACCTGACTACGATTTCAACACCCGTGGTGGTATGAGTACATCATCGCGTAAGGCTGCCATAGCAATGTGGCACATTGACATCCCCGAAGGAGATAGAGAAACACTTGCAAAAATGGTATTCCGCTACGAGAACCCTCCCGGCAGCCCATACATCAGTGGTTCACAAGATGCAATCGGTATTGTAATGCCATGCTTGAACCGTTTGAATTACAACAACAACTATTGGCCCGAAAAAATTGAAAGCGTAAAGGACGACGATGTTCTTGATTTCATAGAGAAGAACTTGTGGCTTATACCAATGGCTCCACGTGATCAGAAATATGATGTTCTTGCAGATACAAACATCAATGAAGAGGGTGCAAAACGCCTGGCCATTGCAGCCGATAATTGTTGGAATGCACTTCTTGCCAAAGACATTGACGCTTGGGGAAAAGCAACTACAGCATCTTTTGAGGCACAGATTGCAATGTTCCCCAACATGATATCAGACCATGTACAAAAGGCCATCAATGAATACAAGGACCATGTAAAAGGCTACAAAATTACAGGTGCCGGCGGTGGTGGTTACCTTGTAATAATCAACGACGAGCCAATAGAGAAGGCGATTCAGATAAGAATCAGACGCAAATAAGAAATAAAAAAACATCTGTATTTAAGTCTGCCCAAAAGGGCAGACTTTTTTTATTAAAAAAAGAATATACAATTTGTTACAAACAGATATATTCACTATATTTGCGGTAATAGCGGGATTTTTAACACATTTCGCGTTTATCACAATTTAAAAAGAAACAAAACAAATAAAGGCATGAAAGGAATTGTATTGGCAGGAGGTTCAGGCACACGTCTCTACCCCATAACAAAAGGTGTCAGCAAACAACTTTTACCCATATACGACAAGCCTATGATATACTATCCGATATCGGTACTCATGAATGCCGATATCAAGGAGATACTTATCATTTCCACTCCCGGAGACCTGCCGGCATTCAAGCGTCTGCTTGGCGACGGAAGTGACTACGGAGTAAAATTTGAATATGCCGAACAGCCGTCACCCGATGGTCTTGCTCAGGCATTCATCATTGGCGAGAAATTCATTGGCAATGATTCAGTGTGCCTTATCCTTGGAGACAACATATTCCACGGAACAGGTTTATCGAAAATGCTTAAAGATGCTGTACAGACGGCTGAAAAAGAGAGCAAAGCCACCGTATTCGGATATTGGGTTGACGACCCGGAACGATATGGCGTTGCCGAATTCGACAAAAACGGAAATTGCCTGTCGATAGAAGAGAAACCCCAAAATCCCAAATCGAATTACGCTGTAGTCGGTTTATACTTTTACCCTAATAGAGTAATAGATATAGCCAAAAGTATTAAGCCATCGGAACGAGGAGAGTTGGAAATCACAACTGTAAACCAACAATTCCTTAGCGACGGGGAACTCAAGGTACAGACATTACAACGCGGTTTTACTTGGCTTGACACAGGAACACACGATTCACTTGCCGAAGCATCAATATTTGTAGAAGTAATTGAAAAACGCCAAGGACTAAAAATAGCCTGTCTCGAGGGCATTGCTTATCGTAAGGGTTGGATAGATAGCGACAAAATGCGTGAACTTGCACAGCCCATGATAAAAAATCAGTACGGACAATACCTGTTAAAAATCATAGACGAGGCTCAACATTTAGGAACCCTATTTGAATAAGCCTACTTAATTAAACAAGAAGCTAATTAACACAAATACAAAATGCCCAAGATATCAATTATAGTGCCTATTTACAAAGCTGAAGAATACCTGTGCAATTGCATAGAGAGTATTCTTTCGCAATCATTTACCGACTTTGAGTTAATTTTAGTAAATGACGGCAGTCCTGATAATTGTGGAATCATTTGTGATAATTATGCACTTAAAGATAACCGCATAAAGGTCATACACAAAAAGAATGGCGGAGTGAGCAGTGCTCGTAACACCGGACTTGCCAATGCAACCGGAGAATGGATTTATTTTTCCGATTCCGATGATGAATTGTATCACGACACTCTTGAAATATTGACCAAACACATTGATAACGACATCGCCTATGTAATGGCAGGATACACCCTGCATAACGGAGAAGGCGAAACAACTTATCAATACGACATAAGAAAAGAAAAATTCATAAACTGCAGTGATGCTATAACACAGATGTTCATGCCCGAAGATTATCTTTATCATGGATATCTTGTCACAAAATTATTCCGAACCGATATAATAAAACAGAACAATCTGAGATTTGAAGAAAAAATATATTTCAATGAAGATCGTTTGTTCAATGTATTATATCTCTTGTGCGTGGAGGACAAACGATGTTTCTACACCACTTCTCCGGTATATAAATATATTGAGAGAGAAGGCAGTGCCATGACATCAATAAAAAGCTCCTACAATCCAAAATTCGCAACAGATCTCACAGCATTCACTTATATGCTGACAGCGTTGAAGGGTTCAAAGAACAACAAGAATACAAAACTATGCAAAAGATATACCTTCTTGTCTTATTACACCAATATAAGACTAATGAAAAAATATAATGCATACACTGTAGAACAAGACAGAAAGTTATATAAAGAGCTAAGACAACACCTCTCTGTAATAGATATGACTCTCATAATATTGAGACGCATATCAGGAGTTATAATAAACAGATTAAAAAGAATAATATGAAAAAATACGACTATTTAATTGTTGGTTCTGGATTATTTGGTGCAACATTTGCATACCGTGCAAAACAACAAGGAAAAAGGTGTCTTGTTATTGAAAAGCGTCCTCATTTAGGAGGAAATATATATTGTGAGAATATCGAAGGAATAAATGTTCACAAATATGGTGCACATATATTCCACACGAACAATAAGGTTGTTTGGGATTTTGTAAACTCTATTGTAGAGTTTAACCGCTATACCAATACACCTGTAGCAAACTACAAAGGCAAACTATACAATCTGCCTTTCAATATGAACACATTCTACCAGATGTGGGGCGTGACAACTCCGCAGGAGGCTGAACAAAAGATCAACGAACAAAAAGCCGAAGCCATTGCAGCATTAAATGGCAGAGAGCCGGCCAATTTGGAAGAGCAAGCACTGACACTTGTCGGAAAGGACATATTTGAAACACTCATCAAGGAGTACACCGAAAAACAATGGGGACGTTCATGTAAAGAACTGCCCGCTTTCATCATCAAAAGACTCCCCGTACGTCTTGTCTTTGACAACAACTATTTCAATGACTGCTATCAAGGAATACCCATTGGAGGATATAACAAACTCATAGATGGGCTATTAGAAGGTGTTGAATGTAAGACTGACACCGACTTTTTCAACTCTGAATACAGAGAGTGGGAAAAATATGCCGAAAAATTGGTTTATACCGGTGCCATAGACGAATATTTCGACTACAAACTCGGACATCTTGATTGGCGTACCGTTAGTTTTGCGACACGTATTGAAGACACCCCCAACTACCAAGGCAATGCAGTTGTCAACTACACATCGCACAACGAGCCTTATACCCGCGTTATAGAACACAAACATTTTGAGATGTTTGGACAAGAGGTGTACAATACACCCAAGACTGTAATCTCTGAAGAATATTCTACCGAATACAAAGAGGGTATGGAACCATATTACCCAGTAAACGACGAAAGAAACAATAAGCTCGCAAAAGAATATCTCAATTTGGCCTATAAAGAAAATAATGTTATATTTGGTGGACGATTGGCACAATACCAATATTTTGATATGGCACCAGTTATAGAACGTGTTTTACAAATACAAAATATCTAAAAATGGAAAAAGTTTTATCAATAGTTGTTCCCACATATAACATGGAAGCACTGCTTCCAAGATGTTTGGATTCCTTTATTTTACCCGAAGAAGAGATGGCACTTCTCGAAGTTCTGGTGGTAAACGACGGAAGCAAAGACCGTTCTTTGGAAATTGCACAACAATATGCCGATAAATATCCTGATTCAATTAAAGTTGTTGACAAGCCAAACGGGAATTACGGTTCATGTATAAATGCTGCATTAAAAGTTGCAACAGGCAAATACTTTAGAATCTGTGATGCCGATGACAACTATGAGAATAAGAATTTGAAAGACTATATAACATTCTTGACCAACAATAATACCGATATTGTTTTTTCTCCGTATAACATATACAACTGTAATGGTGAAATAATGCGAAGCATAAACAGTTTGGATGAATTGTGCGGAAAGACATTGGACATCGATGAAATTGATTGGGAATGTGATGATTTTCTTGAATACCGTGCAATGCATTGTACGGCTATTAAAAGAGAATTACTTATAAAAAACAATTATTATCAAACAGAAGGAATTAGTTATACAGATACGCAATTTGTATTCTACTCCATTCTATATTCAAGCACTTGCTGTTTCTATAAGGAGTTTGTCTATAAGTACTATTTGGGTCGTGATGGACAAACAGTTTCCAATGCAGCCAAATTGAAATCTTATATGCATTTTTACAAGAATGCATATAGAATGTTTGAAGACTATTCAAAATTCAACCAGCCAATTTCAAAGAAGAAACGTCATGTCTTGGAGACATTGATTACAACTTGTTTGTATGCTTATGCAAAAGTTGTTATATGCTATCATCCGAATGAAATCAAGGATTTAAAATCATTCTTAAACAAAATTAAAGAAACACCTTACAAAGATACAATTGAAAGTAAGATGTTTGAAGGATACATCTATCCATTATGGAGAAAATACCATATTCCGGCATGTCTTATCTCATTACCATATAAAATAGTATTCTTTTTAAAAGGTAAGTAATTTCTTGAAGTTACTTATTTGACAAATATTATTTAAACCATTTATGAAGAACAGACCACAGTCAGTACTATATTTGTTGACCTCTTTAAACACAACTGGAGGAACTACTTCCAAGATAAAGTCAACACTCTCGTACACCAAGTACAAAGTATTTATAGCTGCTAATTATAACCCGGAAGATTATACTGTTGTACTGCCATGGGAGGAATATCATAATGTACAACTAATAAACATACCATCAAGAACAAAGATCTTCAAAATTGTAGGTAAACTAAATAAAGTCATAAGAAAAGAGAATATAGGTATTGTTCATGCTTTTTTCCCTGCAGAGATATATGTTGCATTCCTGCTCAAGATACTAAATCCAAAAATCAAGATTATACGCTCTTTTGAAGGATGTGTTAACAGAAACAAAGCTATCGTCATTTTATCAAAGGCTATACTGCCCTACTTTGACAAAATTATATTCATATCCAACTATGTAAGGGATTTTTATAGCGATATTACTTTAAAATGCAAAAACAAAGAAGTAATAGACAATGCTGCAAATTTCACGGTTGCTTTCCGGAATAGAGAAAAGGATAATGTATGCAAAATTGTATCTGTCGCAGGACTGAATATAATGAAGAATGTCTTTATGTATGCCGAAATTGGTAAAGTTCTCAAAGATAGAAACTTCCCTTTTATCATGCATATTGTTGGGGACGGCCCTTTACGCAATGAACTGCAATGCCTCATAGACAAATACGAAATCTCGGAACATGTAAAACTTGAGGGATACAAGCTAGACCCCAAGCCATACTATGAGAGCGGATACATATATATACACCCTGCGGACAAGGAGGGATTCGGTATTGTTGTTGCAGAGGCAATGAGTACAGGACTTCCCGTCATTGTAGCAAACAAAGGCGGAGTACAAGAGCTTGTCAATCACATGCATGACGGAATTATTGCAGATGCATACAATGCCGAAGAATGGGCCGATGCAATCATACAACTGTACAACGATAAAGAGTTATACATAAAGCTTTCCAAAAACGGATACGATACATATAAATCCAAATATACACCGGAGATTTTTGCAAAGAACCTTGACAATGTTTATGATTCCTTATTAGGAAAAAATATTTAGAACAACAATCCACATAAACGGCATGCCAATATTATTCATATTATCACCATTTATAGCCATATTACTATATACAATATGTGCATATAATGTAAAAACCATAAACAATAAACATTTATGGTCCATTGCATTTATGCTTGCTGTATATTTAGGATTATTGAACAGTACAAAAGAGTTATTAGGTGATTTTGAAGCATATCACTATCATTTTGAACTTGTCGAAAAATACAAGTTCATCCCCTATTTAATGCATTTTGGCAAAGAACCGCTATACTATACCTACACATACATAGGCTACTATCTATTTTTAGGCAACTGGCCTGCGTTTGTAGTAAGTTTAGCCGTCATAAACTACATGCTTATATCATATTCTATCATAAGAATAGGAAATTATTTGAAAACAGACCCGAAGAATATCATTACAGCATTGTTCATAATGGCATTCTTCTTTCAAGAATTTGCAGCGACAAGCAATCTTGTAAGACAAGCTCTGAGTGAAGCTATAACCATGGTATTCTTGACACATTTGTACCTTGACAACAAGAAAAGCTGGTGGATTGCAGTTTGTGCAGTCCTGGTACATTCATCATGTATTCCAATTTTAGGATTAGGAATTATTCCAAGCATAAAGAAAAGCTTTACTATCAAAGGACTTATCAAGTTAGTGGCACCACTTGGAATTTTAGTCGTATTATTCTATGCTGTGGCTTCATACCTAACAAGATTACCATTGATTGGATATGTATTTGCAAGAGCTTTAAATATAAGTTTAGGTGCTGATAAATGGCAGGAGAATGTTGGTTTACAACCACTTATGATAGCATTATTATTCCTATTCTCTTGTATGTGCATTTATTTATACCTAAAAAGAGATAAAAAAGATGATGAAGGATACATTGGGTTTATAAATATAAATATCATACTCTACCTACTGTTAATCATATGCAATATTATTGGAGCATATTTTATATTAAGTAGATATTTCTTCTTTGTATATGCATTACAGAACTTCATTATAATTATGTTCTTGCATAAATTTAAATTGACAAACAATGATTTTGCAAGATATTCTTTATTAGTTGTCATGATTTTTTATTTCTTCTACAACTATACACACAATATTTTCACTTATTCGTCAATACAAGAAGCAATATTATATCTATTACCGGAATATCTATTATGAAAAAACTTCTAATATTTCACCCAACAATAGCAGGATACAGAATAGATCTTTTCAATGACTTATATAAGGCATTTGAAACAAGAATCTGTCTAAGATACAGAAATCTGCGTTCACAAAAATTTGATTACGAGAAAATTGCTGCACAATTTGAATTTACACCTATCTACAAGAATGTTGATTCAAAGACCGGTTGGCGTACATTCTATTGGAAAAACCTTGATGATTTCAATCCGGATATAGTGTTGGTTGAAGAGTTCAGCATTGGAGCTATTTTTGTACTGTTGCACCGTTTTATAAAACGTAAGAAATATAAAATCATATCAATATGTGACGACAGTTATAATATGGTTACAGAAAATAATGATTTCTCTAAAGCACATAAATACGCACGAAAAATCATTACTCCTCTTATTGACAGCCTTATTCTTGTTGAACCAAATGTTACCAAATGGTATAACAAGAATTATAAAAAAGGATACTGTTTTCCTATTATAAAATCTGATGAAAAAGCACGTAATGATTATAAAAGACTGATTCCGTTAAGCAACAAAATAGCAAAAGTACACGCTATTAACAACAAAAAAGTATTCCTGTTTGTAGGTCGTTTGGTTGCTTTGAAAAACGTAGAAATGGCAATCCGTGCGTTCGCAAGACTCAATCAAGAGGAGAATATCTTTGTTATTATAGGTGATGGTCCGGAACGCAATAACTTAGAAGCACTAGCCAAAGAATTAAAAGCTAATGTCTTGTTTACCGGACGACTTGAAGGGGATGAACTTAACGCATGGTACAATATAGCAAGATGTTTTATATTACCAAGCTACCAAGAGCCTTTTGGTGCCGTTACAAACGAAGCTTTGCTTGCCGGATGCAAATCTCTTATATCCAACAAGGCCGGTTCAAATTGTCTTATCAGTGAAGGTAAAAATGGTTATATAATAGACCCTTTCAATATTGATGACATCGCTGAAAAAATGCAAATCATATCATCTGAGATAGAAAGCAGCGAAGAAATTGTCTTGAAAGACAACAACATGACATTCAGTTATAACGAATGTATTACAAAACTAATCTCATATATTAAAAATATTTAAAATGAGAAAAATTGATATAAACGAATGCCATACGATCCTATTGGATATTGCAAAAGAGTTTCATAGGATATGTATAGAAAATAATATCCCATATTACATGTTGGGAGGAACAATGTTAGGTGCCGTAAGACATAAGGGATTTATCCCATGGGACGACGACATGGACTTTGGTATTCCACGTGAGCATTATATCCGTTTCAAGGAAGTGTGCAAAACCGAGTTGAAAGAGCCTTACAGATTCATTCATGAAGACAACTCTAACTACGCTGTGACAGGTGTTGGAAAGATTATGGATTGCAGAACAGAGCTAAGAGAGACATTCTCTGTTGATTCAGATGAAAAATTAGGATTGTATATTGATATATTCCCATTAGATGAAACAGATGACAACATTGGACGTTTCTCATTCAATGCTATGATGAGGGCTACTTTCAAACTACAAAAGTTGTTTGTTGTAAACCCAAATGACAGGAAAGGAGCAATAAAATGGATAGCCAAGATTGTCAAAGCCATAGTTCCACTAAAGAAGACTACACTTATAAAATATATAAACAGAAAGTGCCTTAAGAGAGATGCGAGCATAAACAAGAATATGATTTTCAATATTTATGGTGCTTGGGGATTCAAGGAACTTATTCCAAAAGAAGTCTTTTCATCACCTGTTCTATACCAATTTGAAGACACAGAGCTTTATGGTGTTGCTAATTATGACGAGTACCTTAAGGCATTATATTCAAACTACATGCAATTGCCGCCCGAAGATAAAAGACATACTCATACAAGTGATATCTATATTCACTAATCAGTAGAAGAAGATTATGAAAAAACCACGCATACTTTTCATAACCCCATTACCTCCACCTATACATGGTTCGGGAATGGTGAGCCAATATATAAAGGATTGCAAAGAATTGCAGAATGATTTTATATGCGACTTTGTAAACCTATCCACATCACGCAGCATCGACGAGATAGGTAAAAGTTCCATAATGAAATATATACGTTTCATTGGTGCCTATTTCATTACCTTATGGAAACTCCTTACAAGAAGATACTCTATATGCTACTTGGCTATTGCATGCTATGGAATTGGTTTCCTTAAAGATGCTCCGTTCGTTCTTCTATGTAAACTTTTCTGTAAAAAAGTGATTATTCACCAGCATAACAAAGGAATGAGCAACTATACAGACAAGTTCCCCTATCGCTGGCTGATGCCTTTAGTTTACAGAAATACGAAGGTAATACTATTGTCATGGCACCTGTACCAAGACATTGAACGTGTTGTAAAAGAAGAGCAGATAATTATTTGCCCTAACGGTATTCCTGAAATTTACAAAGAAGAACCTCACTTTAAACGCGAGAATAAACAAACGAAGCTGCTTTTCCTTTCAAATCTAATACCAAGTAAGGGCGTATATATCCTACTTGACGCATGCAAGATATTAAAGGAGAAGGGATACGAGTTTGAATGCGATTTTATAGGTGGGGAAAGTAAAGAAATTACAAGATCAGTTTTTGAACAGTACGTTGAAGAACGCTGTTTGACAGGGTTAGTCAAATATCATGGTCCCAGATACGGCGAAGAAAAGAAACGTTTTTTTGAAAATGCCAATATATTTGTACAGCCCACTTTTGAGGACTGTTATCCTTTGACAATCCTTGAAGCCATGCAGTACAAACTTCCTGTAGTAACAACCGACGAAGGAGGAATACCTGATATTGTACAAAATGGTATAAATGGTTTTGTTTGTAAAAGAAAAGATCCGGTTTCATTAGCAAATGCTATTGAAGACCTATTCAACAACAAAGAAAAGATGGTTGAATTTGGAGAAAAAGGATACGAGATATACAATGAGAAGTTCAGCTTAAGGAAATTCTATGACTGCTTTCATACCATTATTCTCCAAGAAACCAACAACATTTAATTATTATAACCGGAAAAATCATGAATATACTGAACAGCCTACGTTTTCACGTAATCCGTTTCTTGTCCATGAAAAAATGCAAAAGCAACAAGAATTTTGACCTGACAAAAAACATGCAGTCACTCTAAAGGAATACAAGACCCGGTTCAATAGTTCTTTTCCACTTCTGTAAGACACACGAAAACGAGACAAGAGAACTGTTGCCTTTATATCTGCAATATCTTGACAAGAACGGCTATAGGATGCTTGCACTATAACAATTATACTAAAACTTATTAAAACACAATGAAAAAAGCATATATTTTTTTACTGTTTGCCTTAATGACAATATCATGCTCTACACAAAAGAGCACTTCAAATGTCACACCAGTTGCCAATGAGAATGTAACCTATGAAGAGTATTTTACAGGCAATACCATGCGTTTTGATTTTCATCATGCAGGTGACAGCAAACAAGAATTTTACTATTTCGACCGCGTGATACGCGAAGGCGTTTGGGCTGGTTCACATCTTTCTCTTATCAACCCCTTCGACTACGGTGAACAACATTTCAGAATTATCGACAAAGCAAGTGGCAAAGTTATATACAAGAACAACTACTGTACGCTGTTCAACGAGTGGCAGACAACTCCCGAAGCAGAAGTAACAAGTCGTTCCTTCCCTGAAGGTGTAATCTTTCCAGAACCTAAAAACGATTTCTGCATTGAGATATATGCACGTAATAAGGTAAGCAAAGAATGGGAAAAGAAATTTGCCCAAACTGTAAACATAAACGATTTCAATATCATATCAGCAAAAGAGAATAAATACGAGGGAATAGATATCCACATTGGTGGCGATTTGGCACACAGCCTTGACATAGTACTGCTCCCAGACGGTTTTACTGCTGATGAAAAGGAAAAATTTATTGAATCATGCAATATGTGGAGCGATGCTCTATTTAAATATGCACCATTCAGCAACAACAAGCACCGCATAAATATACGTGCAGTGTGGGCTGCATCAAACGAAAAAGGAATTGATAAACCCGGTTTTGGCAAATGGGTTGACAACTTGTTAAATACACGATTCTTTACCTTTAACAGCGAACGTTATCAAATGACCGAAGAGTTCCAAAAGGTGAGAGACATTGCCGCTGAGGTGCCATACGAGAGTATCTTTATTCTTACAAACACCGACAAATACGGTGGTGGCGGTATCTATAACTTCTACGGTCTTGGTTCTGCCGGAAAGACAGGTCGTACAGGAGAGGTTTATGTTCATGAGTTCGGTCATTCGCTCATGGGGTTAGGTGATGAATATATTGAGCTTGGAAATACAGTCAGTGCCCTCTACCCAGCCGGAAAAGAGCCTTGGGAAGCAAACCTCACACGCTTTGTAAACTTTGAAGGAAAATGGGAAAAGAGCATTGAGAAAGACACACCAATACCAACGACCGTTGAGGAAGGCAGTACCGAAAAAGATTGGAAGATTGGTGCATACGAAGGAGGCGGTTATCTTGAAAAAGGCATCTTCCGTGGATGGCCAGAATGTATGATGAAAGCTCTGACAGACTTTTGTCCTGTATGCCAAGAAGCTATAATAAAATATCTTGATTATATCTGTAAATAATAAAAGTGCCTTTAAAGGCACTTTTATTATTTTATTGGTATGTCACAACAGTTTTTCTACCACTCGCATCAACAAACGACAATGGATAACCTTCGCTGTCAAGTTCCCACTTACCGGTAGTCTCAACCCCATTGTCATCGGTAACAATGACGCCCAACGGCAGATTCTGAGAACCAGAGCCTAACATTCCAAATGCTGCAAGTTGATATGTTGCATAATAGATACTGCTGTTTATAGGTATCTCATTTTCAAATCCCCAATAGCCAAAATAGCCCGAGAAATCAAAATTAGTCTTGTTCTTGTCAAAAGAGAACTCATAACGGTCGGCATAATCAAGCATCAAAGTGTCGGCCAATTCATCATATAGTTTAAATCCGGTAACATCACCACCCCTGCCACGAGCAATATCATAACGACGACCACCATCAACAAATGCCGAATAAAGACTTGTAGTAGAATATTCAAAATCAAGCACTGAATATTTTCCCAAAACGCCATTGGCATTGAAACGTCCTTCGTCCTTTCCATTCACCGCTGTATTCCAATCAGGATATTCAGGATATTCACGTTCCACGCTATAAACAACATCCAATGCTTCTCCCAAATAGTAATAATTAGCTTTTGATGTTATATTGCATTTATAGTATCTGCTGTAACCAAAAGCCTCTTTATAATGATGATGTACTATTTTGGAGTTAATCTCTTTGATACGTCCCTTATTGTCATAACTGAATGTATGCTCCCACGAATAGTCACGACCGTCAATGTTATTTGTCGTTTTCACCGCTGCAACCATACGACGACCTTCAACAGGCTTGTATGGCGATTCGGCACTATCGGCATCATAACCCGAATATTCATTGTTGTCGCATGCTGCAAACGACACACAAAAAACAAGTATTGCTAAATTTATAAATCTCTTTATCATCTGTAAAAATTTTTTATTCACTGCGAAGATAACTTTTTTGTTCCACTAAAAAAACTCTTTTAATCTTATTTACTGTTTTTATAGTAAAATACCATACAACCACATTGGCTGTTTCTTTGTTTTAACAGAAAAAGATTATGGCATTTATAGATTATTACAAAGTTCTTGGAGTAAAACAAGATGCTTCACAAGAAGAGATAAGAAAAGCATATCGCCGACTTGCAAAGAAATATCATCCCGACATCAACAAAGATGACCCTAGTGCAAAGGAAAGGTTTCAGGAAATTAACGAAGCTAATGAGGTTCTCGGTAATCCCGAGAGACGTAAGAAGTATGACGAATATGGAGAAAACTGGCGACACGCCGATGAATATGAGGCACAACGTCAAAGATACAGCAGTGGCGAAAATGGCGGTTATGACTTTGGAGGATTTGGAGGATTTGGAGATTTTACCGGCAGATACAGCAATGCCGACGGATTCAGCGATTTCTTTGAGCAACTCTTTGGTAGCGGTTTTGGCAAACAGAAGAATCAAAGATTAGACCAACAGGCAACATTAAAAATATCTCTACGCGAAGCGGCTACAACCCACAAACAGACCTTCTCCATCAACGGTGAGAACATACGCATAACAATACCGGCAGGCATAAGCGACGGACAGAAAATAAGGCTCAAAGGTTATGGTGAACGTGGACAGAACGGTCAACGCGGTGACCTATATATTACATTCGCGATAGAGCCCGATCCTCTCTTTACACGAGATGGTAACGACCTGCATACAACAGTCACTACCGACCTTTATACCCTTATGCTGGGAGGTGAGCAGACTGTTCCCACCCTTGACGGGAATGTAAAAGTAACCATTAAAGCCGGCACACAACCCGACAGTAAATTAAGGCTCAAGGGCAAAGGATTTCCGGCATATAAAAAAGAAGGAGAGGCAGGCGACCTTATTATAACAATAAAAGTACACCTGCCACAAATAAACGAAGAACAAAAGGAATTGCTTACAAAAATGAAAAAACTCAGTTATTCATAGCCACATAAACATTAAGGTAGCCTGCAAACAACAGCCATAACATGTAAGGTATATTAACTATTGCTGCAAATTTATTCTGGGTGTAGCATCCTGCCACATATAGCATAACAGTCATAAACAGCACAATCAGTACAGCAAATCCCAATACCGGTGATTTGAAATAGAAAAAGCACAGACTCCACAGCAAATTAAAGACAAGCTGTACAACAAACAGTAAACTCAGTACCCATGAATAAGTTGAATGCATACTCCAGATAATACCAGCCGATAATCCCATGAGTAGATAAAGTACACCCCACACTATAGAGAACACATATCCCGGGGGGGTAAGTGAAGATTTCTCAAGAGAAGGATACCAATTTATCAAAGCCTCCTGTTGCAGAAGCATGGATATATATCCTACAATAAACGAAACAAGTACAAACACTACAATAGGAACAAAAGTCTTCATAAACACAAAACTTAAGGTAAAAAATAAATGACCATGGGTTCATGGTCATTTATAAACATATACTATTGTAATTTTGTTCAATCACTTGACAAAGATGTCCCAACATTCGGTAACCACCATCACAAGCAGACAGATACTATAGACAAATTTTATTCCACTTGTAAGCATAAAGGCCACAAACGACATACAAGCCACCTTGAAAGCTTTATCCGAAGGTGTCTTTGCCATAAGTTCTCCTATATAAGCACCAAGAAACGGGCCTATCAACATTCCCGGCAAAGCAAAGAAAATACCTATTATAAGACCAATAGTTGCTCCCCAAGTTCCATATTTTGAACCACCTGATTTTTTTGTCAGCCACACTGGTGCAATATAATCCAACAATGTTATTACAACTGCAAATATTCCGGCAACAACAAGCGAGGTTGTTGAGATATCACTCCCGTCACATAAAAGCAACAGCAATAACGCCACAAAACTAAGTGGTGGACCGGGAAGCACCGGAGCTACGGCACCTATGATACCGGCAACAGCAAAAATCAATGCAAAAACAACAATCAAAATATCCATATCAACTATTCCTCTTTATTCTGTTCCTTTTTGGCAGCCTCTCTTGCTGCAATAACATTATTTATCTGCGAATCGGAATAATAAGGAACCTTACCCGATGGTACATATTTACTTGATGAAGAGAGATGAGTATCCTGGTCATCAAAGAAGATGTGTGCACCAAAGGCTTTCAACAGTTCATCCTTACGCAAGCCACCCAAGAAATAAGCCTCATCAACATATACGCCCCACTTACGCAAAGTCTTTATTACGCGAAAATGCGAGGGCAAGCTACGCGATGTAACAATTGCAAGACGCAACGGCGAGAGTTCGATTGATGTAGGCAGAGACTCTTGTATTGATGAGAGTTTCTTCAAAAGATTAGCAAAAGGTCCCTCTTTCAAAGGAATATCGGCATGCTCTTTCTCATATTTATAAAAGGCATCTATACCCTCTTTCTTGAAACGGCACTCCGACTCATCGGAGAAAATTACCGCATCGGCATCGAACGCAATCTTCACGCGGCTCTCCTCGGGATTAAAATCTGTAGGAGGAGCATAGATTAGTGCCGAAGCACAGATTCCCGAATCCATCACACGCTGCACATCACCCTCGTCCTTTGAAAGAAAAAGATCAATTGAAAAAGCCTTCAAATATTTTGACAAGGACTCACCCCCCGACAACGCCACGCGTGTGATATCCAAGCCATACATATCAAGAGACTTCAACATTCTCATTCCGGTTTCGGGACTGTTACGTGACATAACTACAACCTCAACAATAGGACGGTTCGCCTGCTTGTTCAGTTCAAGCAGACTCTTTACAAGATAAAATGCTGTTCCCTTTTCCAGTGGCTCATCCTCGTGTTCCTCCTGATATTGGCGGTAACGTGCCACACCATATTTTTCAAATATTTCATTCTCGGCTTCAAGGTCGAACAATGCTCTTGACGAAACACCAATAACCAACCTGCCATCTAAATTCTCCATAAAGCTATCGTACTTTTATTAAAACTTTTTGATTTCAGTTCAAAGATAGTGACAAACGAGCGAGAAATATCAAGCTTGCTTGAATATTTTTCAAAGCGAGTGCAGATTATCTTTGTGCGACGCTCAAAGATATAATATTTTATAAGATTTTTAAACAGTTTCTTTGTATCTTCGCAAATAAATTAACACGAAATTATGATAAAAAACATTGTTTTTGATTTTGGAGGAGTTTTAACCACAATAGACACCAATAGAGCACTATCACGTTTTGAAGCATTAGGCGTGAAGAACCCCGAAGAATATATAAATTCCTACTGTCAGAAAGGTCCTTTTTTTGAACTTGAGAACGGCGATATAACCGCCGAAGAATTCTGTAAGGCATTAGGGAATATATGTAACAAAGAGATAACCCACGAAGAGGCCAAATATGCCTGGTGTGGATTTATAACCGAAGTACATACCGAATATCTTGAGTTCTTGCAACAGTTACGTCCGCAATATCATTTATCTGTACTCAGCAACACCAATCCATTCATTCAAAGCTGGGCACGCTCACCACTCTTCACCCCATGCAATAAATCGCTTGACAACTATTTCGACGCACTCTTTCTTAGCTATCAAATGAAAGCATCCAAGCCGGGTGAAGAGATTTACCGCAAGATGCTTGCCACCGGTTCAATGATAGCCGAAGAGACGCTTTTCATCGATGACAGCGATAAAAATCTCGAAGCAGCTGCAAAAGCCGGCATAAAAACCCTGAAAGTAGAGAACGGCGAAGATTGGCGGGATAAACTAACACAATATTTAAAAGGTGCCTAAAACAACAAAACAAAACAGCAAACACACTGCTGTTTTAACTAATACATTTTGGTAAAACGGATATTTATGCGTATTTTTGTGGAAATTTTGCATATTAAACAAAATACCGCATATAAATACAAAAACTACTGATAATAAATTCTATCAAAAATGAAAAGAAACATAGCAATTATGGCAACAATGGCAATAGCCGGATTAGCTACAGCCGGCAATACAGCGGCTACTCCCGAAGAGACTGCCATCATAGGTAAGTCAACAATAAAAATTGAAGGTGGCGTAATGACACCCGAAGCTCTATGGGCTATGGGACGTATTGGCGAAGTTTCGGTTTCGCCCGATGCAAAGAGCATCGTTTACGGTGTAAGCTATTACAGTGTAGAAAAGAACAAAAGCCACCACACACTGAATATCATGAACGCCAATGGCGAGAATGATATTAAACTGACAACAACCGCAAGCAACGAGTCAAGTGCCACATGGATAAAGAACGGCACCAAGATTGCATTCCTCTCAAACGCAAGCGGAAGCAGTCAGGTATGGGAGATGAACCCCGACGGCACAGAACGCAAGCAGTTGACAAACGACGCGAGCGACATCGAGGGTTTCCTCTTCTCACCCGACGAGACAAAAGTAATCCTTGTTAAACGTGTTAAAATAAAACCTACAACAGCCGATATCTATCCCGACCTTCCTTTGGCAAAAGGTTTTGTTGTAGATGACCTCATGTACAAGCATTGGGACGAGTGGATAACAGATGCCCCACATCCTTTCATTGCAAACTTTGACGGAACAAGCATTGATGCAGGCAAGGACATGCTTGAGGGAACACCCTATGACTGCCCCAACCGTCCTTTTGGTGGTGTTGAGCAGCTATCTTGGAGCAACGATTCAAAGAAGATTGCATATTCATGTATAAAGAAGAGCGGTAAGGAATATTCTATAAGCACCGACACCGACATCTACTTGTACGACATTAAAAACGACACGACAGAGAACTTGTGCAAGCTTGACGAAGAGCATTCAAACTACGGTTACGACACAGCTCCACAGTTTTCACCCGACGGTAAGAGCCTTGCATGGCTCAGTATGGAACACGATGGTTACGAAAGCGACCAGAACCGCTTGTGTATCATGAACCTTGCAACAGGCGAACAAAGCTATATTACAGGTGTTGCAGACACAGAAGGTAAAATTGAGTTCGACAGCAATGTAGATAGTTACTGTTGGGCACCTGACAGCAAAAGCCTTTACTTCACCGGTACATGGCATGGTACAACACAGGTATATAATATCACGCTCAAAGGCAAACTGACAAAGATGACCGAGGGTGACCACGACTACAACTCTGTTGTAATGCTCGGCAGCAAGGAGCTTGTAATGACACGTGTATCAATGAGTGCTCCTGCCGACATCTACACTATGAAAGCAAAGGCTGGTTCAGAGGTTAAGCAGCTAACAAACGAGAACAAGCATATCTTTGACCAGATCACAATAGGTAAAGTTGAGGCACGCTGGTGCAAGAGTGTCGATGGCAAAGACCTCCACTCATGGGTTATCTACCCACCTCACTTTGACCCGACAAAGAAATACCCCACACTACTATTCTGCGAAGGTGGTCCACAATCCCCTGTCAGCCAATTCTGGAGCTACCGTTGGAATTTCCAGATTATGGCAGCAAATGGCTATATCATCATAGCCCCAAACCGTCGCGGACTCCCTGGTTTCGGCATAGAATGGAACAAGGAAATCAGCACAAACTACGGTGGCAACTGCATGAGCGACCTGCTTACCGCCATTGATGATATATGCAACGAACCATACGTCGATACAGACCGTTTGGGTTGTGTAGGTGCAAGTTTCGGTGGATACTCTGCAATGTGGCTTGCAGGAAACCACGAGAAACGCTTTAAGGCATTCATTGCCCATGACGGTTTCTTCAATATGGAGCAACAGTACTACGAGACAGAGGAGAGCTGGTTCCCCAACTGGGATCTTGGCGGTGCTCCTTACGAGAACACCGAAGAAGTAAAACGTTCATACGCAAACTCACCACACAAGTTCGTTGAGAAATGGGATACCCCAATCCTGCTCATCCACGGTGACCGCGACTATCGCATACTCTCATCGCAGTCAATGGCAGCTTTCAATGCGGCACGTTTGAAAGGTGTTCCTGCACAGCTCTTGCTTTTCCCCGACGAGAATCACTGGGTATTGAAGCCACAGAACGGAATTTTGTGGCAACGCACCTTCTTCGGTTGGTTAGACAAATGGTTAAAAAAATAACAGATAATATATTACTATGACAACAACACAAAAAATCCAAAAAAGACTTAACGATTCAAAGGCTGCACGTTGGGCTGCACTTATCATTGTTTCCCTAACAATGATGATGGCATACTTCTTCACCGATGTAATGGGCCCACTCGAAGCCCCACTGACAACAAAAGGCAAATTAGTTTATTTTGAAGACGGTACATACCTTTCTGCCGATTCTTTGATGAAAATCAGCCTAAAGCCAATTCACTGCGAGGAAGATATTACTGTTGGCAACACATACAACATGATGTTCCTTGACAGCGATGGCAACATGGCAAGCAAGGAGACAACAGTAACATCAACCATCAATGGTCTTGGTTGGGAAGCAGGTGATTACGGTATATTCTCCGGAGCATATGGATATATCAATGTATTCCTCTTCATGCTCTTCTTTGGAGGACTCATACTCGACAAGATGGGTGTTCGCTTTACCGGTATCATGAGTACAGCACTTATGTTTATCGGTGCCGCAATCAAGTGGTATGCCGTTGACAACACCTTTGGTGGTGAGATGTTCGGCTTGCCCACACAGGTAGTAGTGGCATGTCTTGGATTTGCCATCTATGGTATGGGTGCAGAAATTGCAGGTATCACAGTTACAAAGGTTATTGCAAAATGGTTTACAGGCCATGAGATGGCACTTGCAATGGGCTTGCAGGTAGCACTCGCACGTATTGGTACAGCCTTTGCATTATTCTTTGCACTACCCATCGCACAACACTTCGGTCTTGTATCAGCACCTGTAATGTTCGGAGCTTCAGCACTATGCATTGGTTTGATTTCATATATCGTATATTGTGTTATGGATAAGAAACTTGATGCCTCTATAGCAGGTCAGGGAGTAGCAGAAGAGAGCGAAGAGCAGTTCAAGTTCAGTGACCTGAAGTATATCTTCTGCAACAAGGGATTCTGGCTTATCACATTCCTATGTCTTATCTTCTACGCTGCAGTATTCCCATTCCTAAAGTTCGCTACAAACCTCATGATTATCAAGTACAATGTAAGCCCGGACCTTGCAGGTATGATACCAGGCTTGCTACCTTTCGGTACAATATTCCTTACACCGTTCTTTGGTTCAATATATGACAAGGTTGGTAAAGGTGCTACATTGATGATTATCGGTTCTGTACTGCTTACTGTGGTACACATACTTTTTGCAATGCCATTGCTCAACGTATGGTGGTTTGCCGTAATTGTAATGATAATGTTGGGTATCGCATTCTCACTTGTACCATCGGCTATGTGGCCTTCAGTACCAAAGATCATACCTATGAAGCAGTTAGGCTCGGCTTACGCAATCATATTCTATATCCAGAATATAGGACTTTCAATGGTTCCTGTACTCATTGGTAATGTAATTCAGGCGAATACCGCAAACGGCACTACAGACTACACACAGCCTATGTCAATATTCGCACTGTTCGGCGTAATAGCAGTTGTCATTTCTGTTCTTTTGAAGATTATAGACAAGAAAAACGGCTACGGACTCGAAGAGAGCAATATCAAGTAATCACAGTATTACTTTAGATACAAAAAAACAGGCGAATAAATTTATTCGCCTGTTTTTTTGTAAATCACTCATTTTATGGAATATAAATATATGAGGCATACGAAGCCCACTTTATTTTATATTGCTCTATTGCCTCTGATGGAACATATATTTTCAACCTCCAATTTCGAGCAAATGTATTATGGCCTATTGTTGGAGGTGTCTGTGATGTACAATATATTTCATTTATACCAGAATCATGGAAAGCATAATTCCCAATTGTTTCCACATTTTTAGGAATAGTGATACTATTAAGAGTTGTACAACCTTCAAATGCCGAAGCACCAATACTCTTTACATTCTCAGTAATTGTTACACGAGTCAATTTTGAGCAGTTAAAAAAAGCCGCATTTGCAATACATTCAGTATTAACATTCAATTTTAATTCACCACCAGGTTTTTCACCTTTATAACCAAGACACCAGCCATCCAAGTACAATAATCCACTTTCCTGATTATTATACCATTTAGTTCTATAAAAAGCAAATTCGCCAACAGTTTTAACATATTCTGGAATTTGGATACTGTCCAAAGATGTACACCCGTTAAAGGCATTACTTCCAATTGTTGATACATATTTTGGAATATCAATCGATGTCAAGCCCGAACAAGCATAGAATGCCGAATCCTGAATATTATAAACAGTTGAAGGCAAATATATCGTCTTTAAAGAGGCACAATCCTTGAATGCAGAAACAGGTATATTGTTTACTGTATTACTGAATCTCAAATAGCCATAGTTATCATAGCCCTGTTCCATGCACTTAGTAAGACCAGCACCAAATCCTACAACATCGGTAAAATCCTTTTCCAATATATAATTAAACCTTGTCGTGTAAAAGATCTCATTATTCTGTAGAGCAACTTCTGTAACATCCGTTTCGGTACAGCTCATTGCAACGAATCCTGCGACAGCAAATAGCAAATTTCTTAATTTCATAACTGATTATTAAATTACCTCAACTCCTGCATTATGATTTTATATACAAAGAAAGCAAAGAGTTGATTTCATAAAAAAAAATAAAAACACTTTCACAAAATATTTATGTCGTGCGACAAAAGCCACACGACAGCACAAATTTAAAATGTTTTTACGAAACGAGCAAAACCCTACGCTTTATATTGGATTCTATACATAGAAAAAAGAGACCTTGAATGGTCTCTTTTTAATTCAATACATACTCTATCATTATACCATCTACACCTTTTTTTGCTCTATAATTTCGAGCAAAACTCTTTATAAATTCCAAAGAAAGAGCGTTAGGTGAGGGATATTCCTCCGCTTTCAAAGCCTTACTGATTAGAGCATCATTCAAATCTAAAGTAGAAAATAATTCCATAGGCATCGTTTTTTCTGTTATCTGTTATATTAACGAAACTGAATTACAAATATTATGCCTGACGACAAAAAAATGTCGTCAGGCATAATATTTTATGAAAAGCTCTGCTATGGATTATTCCAGCACAAGTGATACAGCCTTCTCTTCGGCAATGCGACGCATATTCATCACAGCATAACGCATACGACCAAGAGCGGTATTGATGCTTACACCAGTAATTTCCGCAATCTCCTTAAAGGACAAATCCTGATAATAACGCATAAAGACAACCTCACGCTGACAATCAGGCAATTCATCCACCAAAGCACGTACATCCTTCAGTACCTGATCATTGACCATACTGTTTTCAATATTACCTTCGGAAAATTTTGCATCATTAAATATATCATACTCCACTTCATCGTTGGAAATGACATTCTCATTTCTTTCAACGCGGAACTGGTCAATGACAAGATTATGAGCAATACGTGTTATCCACGCTGCAAATTTGCCGTCATTTGTATAACGACCTTGCTGCAATGTTACAATAACCTTGACAAAGGTCTCTTGAAAGATATCCTCTGCCACTTCACGTGAACGAACGATAAAGTATATATAATTGAATAACCTATCTTGATGACGTTTCAATAGAACATCAAAAGCGGAATTATTGCCTTGCAAATAAAGCGTAACCAACGCATCGTCGGCCAAACGTTTTAAATTCTCCATTATTTTCTTCTTTAAATTTGAAGTAGAGATCTTTCTATAGGCAATAAATTTTAATAGGTTTAAGAGATTATTTTTATCAATTTTGTGCTAAACACTCTGCAAAGGAAATAATTTTAAACATTAAATCCAAATTTTCTTATAAAAAAGTTTAGTTTCCACGCCACATACAACGCTTTACAGGTATAAATAGCTTACAAAAACAAAGCGAGAGTAGTAAACACTACCCTCGCTTTATATCATAGTTTAAACTATTCTTACTTCTTCAAAGCCTCATCAGCCTTGGTCTGTACCAACATCTCCTCAGAGAACATGTAAGCACCGGTCTTAGGTGATTTAACCAACTTAACAACCTTTACGAATTTCTCCTTATCACCTGTCTGGAGGGTTGCAACTGCTTTCTTAGCCATCTCTTATTACTTAATTTCTTTGTGAACGGTTACCTTTTTCAAATCAGGGTTGTATTTCTTCACCTCCAAACGCTCTGTTGTGTTCTTACGGTTCTTTGTAGTGATATAACGTGACATACCGGGAACACCACTGTTCTTCTGC
>JAGCJL010000090.1 GCA_017647975.1 Bacteroidaceae bacterium
TGGTACGACTTTCGCCGCACTTCACGCGACCTTTTGCTCTGCAACCAGCTCTATCAGCATAATGGAATAATAGATGAGGTTAATCCGTTGTGGGCTAATTGAGCAGTTTGCAGTTGCTCTGCAACCAGCTCTATTAGCATAATGGAATAATAGATGAGGATTAGTCCTCATCTATTATTCCATTATAAGCTAATTCACCTTCTACAATGAAGTATAACTCTTCAGGGTCGAAAGTGCCTATGCCGTTTTTCTTTGCCTCTTTGGCGATGAACTCTGCTATCTCGTTGATGTCGATATCGATATACTCGCTGTCGCTGTCAAGAATTCCGCTCTTGTCATAATAGTCGTATATGGTATCGAGAAAGTAGTAGAACTCGTCATCGCTGAACTTTTCTTTCAAGTCCTGTGGCAATCTCTCTTTGATGTATGCAATGGTTTTCTCGTCATCGAGATCTTCCATGCCGAATTCGTCGTTATTCATAATTGTATTATCCAAGAAGTGCTTCAAACTTGGCCTGTACGTCGCCCTTTGACTTTGAGCCAACGAACTTGTCAACAACTTTTCCGTCTTTGATGAAGATAACGGTTGGTACATTGCGGATACCGTATTCTACTGTGAGATCGTCTGCCTCTTCAATGTCGCATTTACCAACGGCGATGCGTCCTTCATATTCTTTTGAAAGTTCTTCAATGATTGGTGCGAGCTGTTTGCAAGGACCACACCATGTTGCACTGAAATCGAGAACGATTGGTAATTCTGTTGCCATAAACTCCTTAGAGTTTGCATCTGTTACGTTTACTGCCATAATTTTAATGTTTAATGGTTAATTAAATTTGTATTCTATATTTTCTGTACTCTTTATGTAGTCTATAAATTCTTGTGTCACTTCTATATCGTGACTCTTTGAGGCGAGTTCTAGTGTAAACTCGTGCTCGTAATCTTTTATCTTGAATATCAATTTCGCCTTTCCGGGATGGCTCTCGGCATAGTCTATGATTGTGGTATATATATCATCGGTAAGCGACATGACATCAAAAGTGAGTGTCAGGCTTTTGACAAGTCCCTCTTTTATCTCAGGCATAAGTTCAATGCTGCTTACTACGAAATCGTATTTTGTAGGGTCCCAACGGCGAGGCTGACAACTGCCTTTTATATAAAGGAAATTGCCCGGAATGAAATAGTTCTGTTTTTTCATCCACTCGTCACCCATGAAGAATAGTTCGGCTGTTCCCGAGAAATCTTCAACTTTTGCAACTCCGTAAGGGCTTCCCTTCTTGGTGAATCCTGTACGTGGAGGGTCGCTCACAACACCTCCGAATGTTACCTTTCGGCCTACAAGTGCCTGTTGGTCCTCCATCTCTGCTGCTTTTGTATTGCAGAATTCATTCAGTATAAGTGAGTATTCATCAAGTGGGTGTGCCGAGAGGTAGATACCTACGAGCTCGCGTTCTCTGTTGAGCTTTTCAAGGGTGCTCCAAATTCCTCCTTCTGGTATTTCTGGTTTGGGTATTTCGGCCATTTCGGTCTCTCCAAAAAGTGAATTTGTGGCGTTGGCCTTGTCGTTCTGGTACATGTTGCCATACTTGATAAGTGCTTCAATGAACTGTTCACCCTTACTGTTTGTGCCGGCATACTGCTCACGTGAAATACCTCCGGGCAATTCATCGAATGCTCCTGCATAGGCAAGACACTCTATGTTCTTCCTGTTGCAGGCGGTGAGGCTCACACGTTCTACAAAATCAAATATGCTCTTGAATGGCCCGTTGGCTTCGCGTTCTTCAATGATGCATTGGACGGCATTTTCACCAACTCCCTTTATGGCACATAGACCAAAGCGTACATCACCGTTCTTGTTTACACTGAACTTGCGGCGTGACTCGTTTACGTCGGGGCCAAGAACATTTATTCCCATATTCTTGCACTCCTGCATGAGTTTGGTAATTTCGGTGATTTTGTCAAGGTTTCGGCTCATGGCACCTGCCATGTACTGTGGGGGGTAATTAGCCTTCAAGTATGCGGTCTGGTATGCTACCCATGAGTAGCATGTGGCATGTGATTTGTTAAAGGCGTATGATGCGAACTTCTCCCAATCGGCCCAAATCTTTTCGAGCGTTTTTTCGTCGTGTCCGTTATTTTTTCCGCCATTGATGAATTTAGGCTTAAGTTCATCAAGCTTTGCTTTGAGCTTCTTACCCATTGCCTTACGCAGTGTATCACTCTCTCCACGTGTAAAGTCGGCAAGCAAGCGTGAGAGAAGCATCACCTGCTCCTGATAAACTGTGATACCGTATGTGTCCTTGAGGTATTTCTCCATGCATGGGATATCGTACTGCACCAGTGAAGGGTCGTGCTTACGCTGGATAAAGTCAGGTATGTAATCCATAGGACCCGGACGGTAGAGGGCATTCATGGCAATGAGGTCCTCGAATGTTGTAGGTTGCAGTTCACGAAGGTACTTTTGCATACCCGGAGACTCGAACTGGAATGTTCCAATGGTGTTTCCTTTACTGTAAAGTTCGTATGTCTTAGGATCGTCAATGGGTATTGTATCAATGTCGATATCTATTTTGAGGCTCTGGCGTATGTTCTCCAATGCCTCTTTAATTACTGACAGTGTCTTCAATCCCAAGAAGTCCATCTTTATGAGTCCGGTCTCTTCAATGACGCTTCCTTCGTATTGTGTCACAAGCATCTTTTCACCGGTTTCTTTATCCTCGGCGATACTGATAGGTACGTGGTCGGTGATGTCGTCGCGGCAAATGATTGTTCCGCAAGCATGTACACCGGTGTTGCGTACGTTGCCTTCGAGCATCTTTGCGTATCTTATGGTGTCACGCAATAATGGGTCGGGTGAAGCTTCGGCCTCACGCAATTCGGGAACTGCCTGTATGGCATTTGGAAGGTTCATTTTCAGGCCGTCGGGCAAGCGGTCGGGGATAGCCTTACACAACTTGTTTGAAATTTCAAGTGGTACCTTTTGTACGCGTGCAACATCCTTTATGGCGAGTTTTGTCGCCATTGTACCGTATGTGATGATATGTGCAACCTTTTCTTGTCCGTATTTCTCGGTTACCCAATTAAGTACCTTACCGCGTCCGTCGTCATCGAAATCAACGTCAATATCAGGCAGTGAGATACGGTCGGGGTTGAGGAAACGCTCGAACAGAAGGTCATATTTTATAGGATCGACACGTGTGATACCAAGGGCATATGCAACAACGCTTCCGGCAGCAGAACCACGTCCGGGACCTACCGATACACCAAGCTCTTCTCTTGCAGCACGAATGAAGTCCTGTACGATAAGGAAGTAGCCCGGGAAACCCATGGTCTTCATGATGTGCAACTCAAAGTCTATACGGTCAGTAAGTTCCTGTGAGAAAGGTTCTTTGTAACACTTTCTTGCTCCGTCGTATGTGATTTTTCTAAGGTAATCGCCCTCAAGTTTTATTCGATACAGTTTGTCGTAGCCACCGAGTTTCTTTATCTTGCTTTCAGCCTCTTCCTGTGACATTACCACATTGCCTTTCTCGTCGCGGGTAAATTCATTGAAAAGGTCTTCGTGTGTGAATTTCTGACGGTATGTCTCCTCTGTTCCAAAATCTTCCGGTATGGCAAAGTTGGGCATGATTGGAGCATTGTCGATAGAGTAGTATTCTACTTTGTCACAAATCTCCACAGTGTTGGCCATAGCTTCGGGCACATCGGAGAACATTTCCCACATCTCGGCTTTCGTTTTCATCCACTCCTGTTTGGAATAGAGCATTCTGTTTGGGTCATCAAGGTCACGTCCGGTGCTAAGGCAAATCAGGCGGTCATGTGCTTCGGCATTCTCCTCGTCAACAAAGTGAACATCGTTTGAACATATAAGTTTTACTCCACATTTTTTGCTAAGTTCTATGATGTGGTTGTTTACCTCAACTTGTAATGGATAGACTTCGTGATTGGCTCTCTCCACTGTTGCTTTATGAAGCTGTAGTTCCAGATAGTAGTCGTCGCCAAAAAGGTTCTTGAACCATAGTACGCTCTCCTCGGCTTTTTCCAATTCGCCATTTTTGATAAGTTGTGGAATTTCACCACCAAGACAAGCAGAACAGCAGATCAGGCCCTCGTGGTATTTCTCCAATTCCACCTTGTCGGTACGTGGGTTGTAGTAATAACCCTCGCTCCATGCCTTTGATACTATTTTTACAAGGTTGTGGTAACCTTGTTTGTTCTTTGCAAGCAGAATCAGGTGGTGACCACGCATGTCTTCCTTTAACTCTTTATTAAAGAGACGACGCTCGGCAACATATACTTCGCAACCGATGATAGGCTTGAATTTTTCTTCGTCGCTTTTGCCTTTATTGATTTTGCTCACATAGTTGTAGAACTCTTTTACACCCATCATGTTTCCATGGTCGGTGAGAGCGATACCTTTCATTCCGTCGTCAACAGCTTTATCTACAAGCTTTTTTATTGCAGCCTGTCCGTCAAGAATGGAGTATTGCGAGTGAACGTGTAAGTGAACAAAATCTTGCATATTATACTGTATTACAAAAGTTTCGGTTTCTAAAATTGTTATTTGTATTTGTGCTTTCTGCTGCAGAATACAAAATAGCTGTTAAAGATAGCGTTTTTTACTCATTAAAGATTTATTTTTAATAAAAAATTTATTAACAAAACCGGTTTTATATGCTTTTTTTATCATTACAGACATTGGTGGTAATTGTCAAAAATTCAATATATCAACCTTTTTTTGTCATTTTTATTGTTGTTTAATATTTTATTGCTACATTTGTGAAATAATATTCAGTTCGTATGAAGAAATTTAAAAGGATAAGAAAATTAAAGGATTACAGAATTCACCGCGAAGGTACTGAAATCATTATTGTATCTTTTGTTATATTGGCTTTGCTGAATTTCCCTTTTTGGTATTTCATGCCACAACTTTTTTGGCTTAATACTTTGGTGACTTTTGGCTCTGTAGTTCTCTTTCTGCTTATCGTAAATTTCTTTAGAAGCCCCAAGAGAATATTCCCCGGAGATGTAGAGAATGTCGTTGTTGCTCCTGCTGACGGTAAAGTCGTGGTTATTGAGAAAGTTTATGAACCCGACCATTTCAAAGATGAAAGAATACAAATTTCTATATTCATGAGTCCATTGAATGTTCATGCAAACTGGTATCCGGTTGATGGAGTTATTACGCGTGCTGAACATCACAAAGGAAAGTTCCATAAGGCATGGTTGCCAAAGGCAAGTACTGAGAATGAACGCTCTCTTGTGGTTGTGAAAATGGAAGATGGAAGAGAAATTCTTGTACGTCAGGTTGCCGGAGCTATGGCACGTAGAATTGTTACATACGCAGCTGTTGGTGAGGAGTGTTTTATAGATCAGCATATGGGCTTTATCAAGTTTGGCTCTCGCGTGGATTTGTATCTCCCTCTTGATGCTGAAATCTTGGTAGGGCTTGAACAAAAGACTGTTGGTAACGAAACTGTAATTGCAAAATTTAAATAATAGATATATGTCAGTAAAGAAGCATATTCCAAATGCAATAACCTGTTGTAATCTATTCTCGGGTTGCGTTGCGTGTGTTATGGCATTCAAAGGGGCTTTTGATTTGGCTATGTTGTTTATTGTACTTGGTGCAATATTTGATTTCTTTGATGGTATGGTTGCACGTCTGTTGCATGTGTCATCACCATTAGGAGTACAGATGGATTCACTTGCCGATGATGTGACATTTGGTTTTGCACCGGCAACGATTGTGTTCTGTTATATGCATGATGTACTATATTATCCTTCGTATCTTGGTGCTTTTGCCGATATAATACCATATTTTGCATTCTTGATAGCGGTATTCTCGGCATGTCGTTTGGCAAAGTTCAATGTGGATAAACGTCAGACAAATACATTTATAGGTTTGCCAACTCCTGCTAATGCACTCTTCTGGTCATCACTTGTAACAGGTGCCGGTCATTGGATATTCAACCTAAATGCTGGCTGGTTCTTGATGTTGGGATTGATATTCTTCTTCTCTTATTTCTTGGTTGCAGAGATACCAATGTTCTCGTTGAAGTTCAAAAATCTCAAGTGGAGATGCAACAAGGTGCGGTATATATTTATTGTTGTTTCATTACCGATGCTGGTGCTTGGGTATTTGGCACCATTGGTAATAATCTCGTGGTATCTGCTACTTTCTATAATTCTGTATATTAAGAGTGGTAGATTTGTCAAAATCCGCAAAGATTAAATAATTGTTTTATTTTAAACTATCCGGGTATCTATGTGTTATAGAGTTCCGGATATTTACTTTTTGTAATAGTATATGGGATTTTTATTTATAATATTTTTTCTTATTCTTCTATTTGTTTTTCTATTGCCATCACTGTTGCTCTCTTTGATTTCAACAGTGTTATCTTGGTTTGGTCTTGCTCGTAGAAAGAATACTGATACAAATTTTCATGAAGATGAGCGTGTGAGATTTACTCGTAATATGGGTGGAAAAAAGAAAAATAGAAATAATAAACAAGGCAAAATCTTTGATAAAGACGAAGGGGAATATGTTGATTTTGAGGAGTTGAAATAAAATAACAACTTTTTTGATAATGGGTTTTTTGGCTTTAATTAGTTGATTGTTAACAATTTATTCTTAAATGTGCATATTTTAACTCTTTGGGGAAATATTGTGCATTTCGTCTCCTTTTAGTATTTTTGCAAAAACAAATATTTTTTAACAAATAGTTTGATCTTAAGGACTATATGTTGAAAATAATGTTTTAAAATTGATTTATTGCTATTGTCCGGGTTGTTTCTTGATTTTAAGTTTTGGCGGGCTCGATAGCAAATGTGCTTAGGTAAAATTATTAAATACTATTTATGAATACAAAACAACTTCTTGCAAAAGTTTCTTTTGCTTCTTTGTCGTTATTGTGTCTTTTCTCTTCTTGTGGTGTCGATGAAAGATATGACACCTCTAAAGAATTGGATAAGACTATTGGTCTTGGTAAGGGACTCTCTTTGCCAATAGGTTCTACTGAGAAAATCCTTTTGTCGGATTTGCTTGATGCTGAAAGTACTGATGTGCTTGAGGTTGATGAGTCGGGTAACTATTCTATTACTGCTAATGGTAGTTTTACTCCGGAAGCATTTAAGGTTGATGAGGTAGAGATTGCATTGGATGCAACCAGCTCTGAAACTCATTATGACTTCAAGCTTAATAATATCTTTGAAAATACAGATGATATTTCAACTCTTCCTTGGGAGATGCAGCAACAGATTATGAACAACAAGTATCCTTATACTGTACATAATGAGGTTGAGAATTCTTTGGAGTTTGATATTAATCAGACTGTGCCAGAAGAGATGCTTACATTGGCTAAGATGGATTTTAAAGAGCCGGTCAAAATGGTTTTGAGTCTGATTATCCAAAGTGAAAATTGGGAGTCAAATGAGTTGTTGATAGCTACTGAAAAACTCTATTTGAAATCAGAGGAATATTCCGGATTTGTTGTAGAAGTCCCCACATTCATTGTATTTGATGAGAGGGAAAAAGTTAAGGATGGTCGTTTGATTCTTGAGGGTGTTGCCAAGTACAGTGCTGATAAAAGAGCCTTGGTATATTCAAGGACTTATGATGTCGTAGGTCTTGATTTTACAGGTATGCCGGCCGGTTTCTTGCCTGTTAAGGATGGTAAGATCAGGGTTGCTGAGGATTTGTTTGCATACGGCTATCTTGAATCGGATGTAGTTTATTTTGACTATGCCGACAAGAACACTATTGCATCAGTAAATGTGCTTTGCGAAATGGCTTTTGACGATATGCCAATAAAGAATGTTGAGGGTAAATTCAATCCGAATATTTCACCGGTTGTGGAATTGATAGACTTGGATTTTGGTTCCGATATGGACTTCTTTAAGAATGCATATATTGATGTTCAGGATCCTTGCGTATATCTTACATTTGTTAATCCTATCGAAGCAGACATAAATGCCAAGACCTGCTTTATCGGTTTGGATGATGATGGCAATGTCTATGAGGGAGCACATCTTGATGCAGAACTCTCTTTTGAAGGAAATAAGACAAATAAGATTCTTGTGGATATGTATAATCGTCAGCTTTACGGTTATACAAACTGCGTTGTGGAGAATCTTGATAATTTGTTGAAGCATTTTCCAAGTGCTGTTGAAATAGATTTGAATACAAATATTGATACAACCAAAAATTCAACAATAGAATTGGGCAGTGACTTGCAGTTTTATGGTGAGTATGAGGTTGCAATTCCTTTGGCTTTTGACTCTTTGCGTTTGGAATATACACATACTATAAATGAGGTTTTGGGCGGTAATTTTAATGATATTACGGATGTTGACGGTATAACTCTTTCTTTTGATGTCTATAATACATTGCCGGTAGGTTTTGTTCCTGAAATTATCGCTTATGATGCAGAGCATAATGAAATAGAGGATGTTAAATTGGTTATTGATGGCGAGATAAAGAAAGGACAAGGTGCTGTAGATGGTGAGGTTGGTACTCCTGTTAAATCATCGGTGAAAGTAACAATTGAAGCACATAATGCTCATTTGAAAGATCTCGATAAGATTGAAATCAAATTGGCAGGTATCGGTGCCGGTGTATTCAATGCTAATGAGTATCTGCAGTTGAAAGATATACATTTGAACATCGATGGCTATATCACAATGGATTTGAATGATTAACTTGTATTATTAGTATTGTTATGAAAAATATCGTAAAAAAATATATTGGCATATTGCTTTTGTTGTGCGTCTCTTCAATCTCTTATGCTCAGACAGAATCTTTAAGCACCGGTTATTTTCTTGAGGGAAACCTTTATCGTTATCGTTTGAATCCTGCTTTTATGGGTGTTCGTGGTTATGTGGCATTCCCGGCAATTGGTAACGTGAATATGAACTTGGCTTCTAATGTTGGTCTGGCGAACTTCTTGTTTCCAACCAATGATGGTCGCTTGGCTTTATTTTTACATCCCGATGTAAGTGCTGATGATTTTAATTCTGCACTGAATGATGAAAATAAATTTGTTACAGGCGTTGATTTGAATATCGCATCGACCGCATTCTTTGCATTTGGCGGTTATAACACCATAGATTTGGTATTACATTCTCGTCTTGGTGTAAGTGTGCCACGTGACATGTTCATGTTTATGAAAGATATGGGGCACGAAGCATATAATGTTTCAGACTTGGGAGTATATACAAAAAATTATATTGATTTATCAATAGGACACTCTCACAAGATAACAAAAGATCTTACGATCGGTGCTCGTCTTAAGCTGCTTTTAGGTGTTGCTTATGCAGAACTTCTTATGGAGAAGATGGAGATGCAGATGAGTGATACCCAATGGATGATCAATGCTAAAGGTCATGCGGCGGTTGCAGCCGGTTTTAAGTTTACAACCGATGAAAATGGTGTTGTGGATGCAATCGGTGATTTCAGACCCGGTATTAACGGTGTTGGATTTGGTGTGGATCTTGGTGCCACTTATGATTTGAGCAATGTCTTGACAAAAGGCCTCATTGTATCAGCTTCGGTTAATGATATCTCATTTATGAAGTGGAATAATGTTTCAAAAGCCGGTATCAATCCCGAATCACCTTATGTGTTTGACGGCTTTGATGCGTTGAGCATAGGTGAGGAAGGTGATGAGAGTGGCTCTGCTTTTGAACAGATAGGTGAGGATTTGAATGATTTCTTTGCATTTAGAGATATGGGCGTTGTTGATAAAAAAGAGATGCTTGGTGCGACATTGAATGTTGGCGTTGAGTATAAAATGCCTTTCTATGACAAGATGAGTGTAGGAGCTTTGTTCTCAAATCGTTTCGACAAACTTTCTCCTTTCACCAAAGGATCTTTGATGCTTAATATATCTCCGGCAAAAGTTTTTGATTTTGCTCTTAGTGGTAGTGTTTCTACCTACGGTTGGAATTGGGGTGCGATGATGAACTTCCACTGTACAGGATTCAATCTGTTTGTTGGTGCAGAGAACTTCATCGGTAAGGTAAGCAAGCAGTACGTACCTCTTGAAAAAACAAATACCAATATTTCATTTGGTATCAATTTCCCTTTTGTGAGAAAAAGATGATAAGATATAATCCTGATTTAAATATTTAATAAAGGGTATATATCAAGGAATAATGGTGGCCAATTCTTTTGGTCACCATTATTCCTTATTGTTAAAAAGGACTTATAAATCTTGTAGTTTCAAAAAAAATAAAAAAAATGGCATAATAACTTGTTTTCGTAGAAAAAGGTTATTAAGTTTGTGTACGGTTTTGCTGTATCGATTGACTGGGAAACTCATCAATTATAATCGAAAACCGAGTACGCTTCGATAGTCTAATGGCGGGCCACGCCTTCGGGTAGCTTTAGAGAGCCGGTGGATTACAAAGGACTGGAGCCCTCAAATCTTGTATTCTCGGAGTTTCGTCGTTCTCTTCATGCAGCAGAACCTTTTTTATAGCATAAAGCGGATTGTTTGAGCAATCCGCTTTATGCTATAAATTTTCCATATTTGTCAGCGTTCTATAATTTCAAATGGTACTCTTACAGAAACACCGCTTTTCATCATATCTGTAATATTGGGATAAATACGCTCTTTAAAACTTGTCCAATCACGATTGTTCATGTTACTCCAACCGGCTTCTGCTATAGCCATGCCACGTGGAAATGTCATATATGTAACTCTGTTTATATCTCTTATGGCTTCAGCCCAAAGAGTTGCCATAACTCCTTTGATGTGGGCTTGTTTATCGTGTGGCAGGCCGTAACCGGGATCTAACTTGTATGACTGTTCCAAAGTCGTTATTGGCATGCCCCAGTTGTTGAATTCCGGTAGGTCACCACTGTATTGTGGATAGTCGAGATAGGCATGTTCGCCCGGTGCCATAATAAGGGTATGGCCGTTTTTATGAGTCAGTTCTATGCATTTGGGAGTAAGTGCATTACGCCATGTTACCAATATTACATCGTCGGGATATGGAAAAAGGTAGTCGTTTGCCGGCGGCCATATATTGTCTAATTCGCACCAAAGGATAGCCTGCTTGCCATATTTTCTAACGCTGTCAAGTATTTTGTTAAAGAACGGAATCATCAGTTGTGATGGGCTTGTGTATCCAAGTTCGTCCATGACTCTTTTACAATCATCACATTTTGCCCAATTCTCCTTTATTGCCGCTTCGTCACCACCAAGGTGTATCTTGTCTGACTTGAAAAGTGCTGCAATCTCTTTTATGATATCATCGTAAATATCATAAACATCTTCATTGGCAGCACAGAGCATCATGTTTGTGGTGCTGCCAAGATGTTTCTCATCATTGTGTCGGAACTTGCATCCAAGTTCGGGCAGGGCGGAGAGTATTGCAACAGAGTGTCCCGGTATATCAAGTTCGGGTATCACTTCGATATTTCTTAATGCTGCATATTCAATTATCTCTTTAATATCTTCTTGTGTGTAATATCCATTGTCAGGGCCATGGTGGCTACCGTTTGGTGTTCGGAATGCTCCTCTTGCGGTTAGTTCCGGGTGGCTTTTGATTTCTATACGCCAACCTTGGTCGTCGGTAAGATGTAGTTGCAGGACATTGTATTTAAATCTTGCCATTTGGTCGATAAAGAACTTGACATCGGCAACAGGAATGAAATGACGTGCAGGGTCTAACATGATGGCACGATGTGAAAATCTTGGTGCGTCATCAATTTCTATATATCTGATCTCGCAATTTGCAGTATGGCAAAAATCGCCTAATAAAATCTGGTCAAATGTTTGAAGTGCCATAAATAGAGCACCTTCAGTTGCTCCTTTTATGAAAACACCATTTTTGTTTACCTCTAATGTATAGTGCTCAGAACCTTGCAGGGAGGTATCTATATTAAGCTCTATAATATTATTCTTACTATCTTTATTATAACTTAATTCCACTCCGGTTCTTTTCTTGACAATACGGTTTAGCTCCTTTGTTAAAAAGGCATCATTATCAATCTCGCTTTTTATTGTTGTCTTTTTATTGAGTGTAAAAACTTTGTTGTCATTATATGTCGTAATACTGTTAGGCATAGGTATCAATGCCGCAGTGTTATCTTGTGCTACAGTTTTGGCAAATATTAGAGACAATAATATTATTGTGATATTAAAACAGCGTTTCATTGTGTTATTTCTTTATGTTACGTTCGTTGAGAGTTTTCTGATATCTTATGGCGTTATTTTTGTGTTCCCTTAATGTCTTTGCAAAGTTATGACTGCCTGAAAAATCCTCTTTGGCACACATGTATATATAGTCGTGTTTACTATGGTTCAAAACGCTTTCAAGTGCTTGTAGTGTGGCAATTCGTATTGGGCCGGGAGGCAATCCTTTGTGCTTGTATGTGTTATAAGGAGAATCTATTTTCAGGTCTTTTTTCAAAATTCTTCTGCGTCCCGAATCGTTCAGGGCAAATTTTACTGTTGGGTCGGCTTGCAATGGAATACCTTTCTTTAGGCGATTGATGTATAAACCGGCAACAATGGGCTTTTCTTCATTACTGTTGGTCTCCTCGTCAACTATTGAAGCCAATGTAGCAACTTCTTCAGGTGTCATTCCTATTTTTTTTGCTTTTGCCATGCGTTCTTCATTCCAGAACTTTCGACGCTCTGTCATTAGCCTTATCATCAACTTCTCAGGCTTGATATCCCAATACACTTCATAGGTGTTTGGAATGAAAAGTGATGGAAAATTCTCCTTGGTGTATCCCAATCGTGAAATATAGGCGATGCTTGTTGTAAACTCGCTAAGTTCAAGTGAATCGAGCATTAGCTGCCGGCTTATGGCACCAACAAGTTGCGGAAGTGTCCTTGTTGACGGAACAACCAGTTTTACAGGTGTCTGCTCGTTGCTTACAATGCGTCTGTAAATGGTGTGCATGTTTTCACCGTTGTTTATTGCGAATTTGCCGCTTCTTTTCCGCTCATCAAATTTGTTATGTTTGGCAAGAATCTCAAATCCTTTAGTTGATGCCGGTTTTATGACATTTTCAATCTTTTGCATTACTGTTGCGGCATTGTCTTGTGGGGTTATGTAAATGTATGCACTCTTCTCAATCCTTACTTTCTGTATTTTGACAAGGTAGTAACCATAAAACATTGTACCAGCAACACATAGTGCTATGAATAATATGAATAGTGCAGCTCTCCCAAGAATCTTCATCTTATAAAAATTATTGATATTATTAAAACTGTTCGCGAAGATAGTGCAAGTTTTAATAAGCTGCTTCAAAAAACCATAAAAAATATTGTAAAAGTTTTTATTTAAAAAAGTTGGGAAATGTTATTATTGGTGCTATCTTTGTGAAATGGAGTGAATATTGTATTTTCTCTAAGTGGCTTTTGATGATAATGTTATAAATTTAAAGATATGAAAGTGATTTTTAAGAAAAGTTTTACAGCAATTTTGTTGCTTATGCTTTTCGTAACAACATCTTGTAATTCTTACAAAAAGGTTCCTTATCTTAAAAACAGTGCAGAATATGCAACAATGGAACAGGTGGTGACAAATGCAGAACCTGTAATACAACCACAGGACTTGTTGACAATCACGGTAACAAATCCTGATAATCCGGTTGTTGCACAGGCTTACAACCTTGTTGGTCCGTCAGACGGCTCTCAATCTCGTTCGTTGTATTCACAGCCGGTTTTGCAACATTATATTGTAGATGCTAAAGGTTGTGTAAATGTGCCTAAGGTGGGAGAGTTGCATGTCAGTGGCTTGACAATCCCTGAGGCCGAGGCTTTGGTGCTTGACAAAATCAAAGGTGACTTTTCAACCCTTCCTACAGTGACTGTTCGTTTTGTTGATTATAAAATATCAGTATTGGGCGAGGTGAATTCTCCAGGCTCATATACAATAAAGAATGGTAAAGTAAATATCTTGCAAGCATTGGCTATGGCACGTGACCTGACAATTTATGGTACACGTGATAATGTAAAGGTTATACGTGAAGATGAAAACGGCAAGAAAAATGTTTATGAATTGAATTTGAATGATGTATCACTTTTGAATTCACCATATTATTATCTGCAACAGAATGATATTGTATATGTTACACCAAATAAATCAAAGTCTAAGAATTCTGATATTGGTTCTTCAACATCGCTTTGGTTTACAGGTACATCTATTGTGATATCTGTTGCATCATTATTGTATAACATTCTAAAAAAATAACGACATGCAGGAAAATAAAAATCTAAACAACACTGTTGAGGACGAAGGTCTTGATATAGGTAAAATCCTGACACTGTTCTTTACATATTGGAAACTCTTTGTTGTTTCTGTAATCCTATGCTTGGGTGTTGCTGTATTCTATTTGTATAATGCAGTGCCACAGTATAATGTATCAGCAAAAATTCTGCTTGCAGACAAAGAAAAGGGTTCTTTTTCTTCTCAAGCCGATATGCTTGCCGACTTTGGCTTTCAAGGTACAAACACCAATGTTGAAAATGAAATAGAGGTAATTAACTCTATGTCAGTTGCACGTGGTGCTGTTTTGAATTCCGGAGTATATATCTCTTATGCGATACCAGGATTTAATGACAGACCTATATACAAAAAAGCCAGTCCTGTTTTGGTGAATGTTGACAATGCACTTCTTTCGGGAATTGTGGCACCTTTGAAACTCTATTTTACATTCTCCGAAGATGGTGCTGTAACTGTTCGATATAGCTATATAAATGAGGCTCTGGGTGTAAATGTTGAAACAACCGATGTTGCAGTCAAGTCATTCCCATATGTTTTAAAGACTGTTGCAGGTGATGTCAATGTCAACAAGAACGAGATGGACAAGCCTTATGTGGGCGAGTTGAATGTGACTGTAAACATGCTTGAGGCTACAGCACGTAGTTATATGTCTCGTTTGTCAATAGCTCCTGTATCTAAGATGTCGTCGGTAGCTGTCATGTCTATCAATACTCCGGTTCCGGCTGAGGGAGTGGATTACTTGAATGCTGTAATAACAAGTTACAATGATGTAACAAATGAGGATAAGCGTCAGATTGCTCGTAAAACTGAAAATTTCATAAACGAACGTTTGGATCTGCTTCGTGTAGAACTTAAGGAGAAAGAGGCAAACCTCTCTGAATTCAAGAGAAACAATCAGTTGATAGAGCCTAAACTTGATGCAACACTTGTTAGCCAGAATAAGTCCACTTACATAAAGAAACTTGAGGAGATTGATATGCTCATCAAATCTTCAAAATATTTGAATGACTTTGTAAGCGACCCGGCAAATGATATGAAGGTTATACCAACAACTTTTGGTATGACTCTTGATCCATCATTGTTGGCACTTATATCTAATTATAATAAGGAGGTTATTCTGCGTAATGAGATTTTGCTTTCAGCAACAGAGAATAACCCAATATTGAAGAGCTCTACAGCGAGAGTTAAGGCAATGCAGGAAGATTTGCGTATAGCATTATCAGCATTTGATGAGTCTTTGGCTCTGCAGCGTTCTGCAATCTCATTGCTTGTTGAAAGCTACACCAACCGTTATAATATGTCACCGGAGATTGAACGTGAGCTCATTGCTTTGACACGTGAATGTGATATCAAGTCGGGCCTTTATGTGATGTTGTTGCAGAAATATGAAGAGAATGCATTGAACTTGGCTGTAACAGCAGACAATGTAAGATGTATTGATGCACCGGTTCTTGGTGGAAAAGTAGCTCCTAATAAGAAGATGATTATACTCATGGCACTCTTTATGGGATTGGCGATTCCTGCAGTGTATGTATATTTACGTCTTGTTTTGCGTACTCAGATTGCATCTGTAGAAGAGGTGGTAAGACTGTTGCCGGTACCAATCGTTGGTATTATTCCGGTTGTTGATAAGGCGAAAAAGAGAGCGGCGTCGATTGTAGTCAAGAAAAATGCCAATGATGTTATGGCAGAGGCTTTCCGTACTCTTAGAACAAACCTGCAGTTTGTTATGAAGAAATCTTCGGGAAAGGTATTCTTGTTTACATCTACATCTTCGGGTGAGGGAAAGACATTTATTGCGTCTAACATGGCAGCAAGTATGGCTTTGCTTGGAATGAAGGTTCTTCTTATCGGTGGCGATATCCGTCGTCCACGATTGTGTGAAGTCTTTAAATTTAACAAGGATGTTGAGGGTTTGACAAGTTATCTTGCCAGTGATATTGAGAATGTTTCCATTCTTGACAAAAATATAATAAAGTCAAACGTTGTTGATGGTCTTGATGTCTTGCCGGCCGGTATTGTTCCTCCTAATCCTGCGGAATTGCTTGCAAAACCAAATCTTGACAGAGCTGTTGAGTATTTGAGCGAAAAATATGACTATATCATATTTGATACAGCACCGGTAGGTATTGTTACAGACTCTATGATTGCAAGTCGTGTGGCCGATGCTGTTGTATATGTATTGAGAGTGAATTATTCATATAAAGAGGATATGGGCTACCTAAATTCTTTGGTTGCTGAGGGTAAACTTGAGAATGTCTCAGTTGTAGTCAATGGTGAGGATATAAAACGTAAGAAGTATAATTCGGGCTATGGCAACGGTAAAAGATATACCGGTTATGGCTACGGAGGCTACGGCTATGGCGGGTATGGATATATACGTTATGGCGAATACGGTGATATGAAATAATCTACTTGTTGTAATAAAAGAAATTTGATATTATTGGTCATCAAACCGTTTTAGAATGGTTTGATGACTTTTTTTAATATTTTATTCAAAAAATATTGCGAGATAATAAAAAAAGAAGTAACTTTGCATCTCGAAATCGTGAGGGCTATCTCTGTAAGTTGTATTTTCCATATAATATAATCAGCCCAAGCGGTTTCGAATTTTATGTTATCGGGGCGTGGCGCAGTTGGTAGCGCACCTGGTTTGGGACCAGGGGGTCGCAGGTTCGAATCCTGTCGCCCCGACAACATTGCAAGGAAAGATTTTCACAGACGGGTGAAATTCTTAAAACAAAAATCCGTCGCGGGGCGTGGCGCAGTTGGTAGCGCACCTGGTTTGGGACCAGGGGGTCGCAGGTTCGAATCCTGTCGCCCCGACAAAAAAGCATCGAGTTAACTCGATGCTTTTTTTATTCCTTAACGGCTTCTAAAAGATTTTTTAATGATGGTATTACAATCTCTTTTCTATGAAGTTCTATTACTCCTTTTTCTTTTAGATTGTTTAATGCTTTTGAAACATTCAAGCGTGTTTCGCACAAGAATGTTGCCAATAACTCCATTTTTATTGAAACTCTTTTTGCTCCATGGCAACATTCGCATCTCTGTGCAATAAATTGTGCAATACGTCCTTCTATTGAAGTGGGAAGGTGTTCCCATGATAGCATAATATTCTTTTGTGCTTTATTACAAATAATGTTTAGAAAATTTATTGTGAAGATGTCGTATTTTGTAAATTCTTTGAACAGAGATTGCTTTTCAAATGTGAGGATTGTGCAATCATTTTCTGCGATATAATTTCTTTTGTATCTGGTGCTTCCACCAAAAATGGAATAAGGCTCTATAGCAAAAGGTGCTTCAATGCTTTCGGATAACGAATAGTCTGCTTCCTTTGAGTGTGTGATACATGAAATCTTTCCTTTTATCAGGATGCTGAATTTATCACACTCTTCGCCGTTATTGTATATGGTATCTCCATTCTTGTAGTTTGTAAAATCAAAAGCGACCTTATCAAGAATGTTTGTTATCTCGTTTTTGCTCAAACCTTGGAAGTATGGCAAAAGAAGCAGGTTATCGTACATAAGTTTTTTGATATTTATTTATATAACTTTATCACACGCGGTTTGCTTTCTCCTTAAGCGTGAATTTATGGTAGTTTAACAATATATAAGTATTGTGTCGTGGAATAAGCCTCTACAAAATTATAAATTTTAGCAATGTTATAAAATAGATATAAAATTTATTAAATGGTTTAATTATTTATTTTAAATATGTATTTTCGTGTCGTAAGTTTAAAAGAATGTTTTTTATAAAATATTATTTCTTATGAAAAAGGTACATTTGTTTGTTTTTGCATTTATGTCTGCGGTTATTGCAGTGGCACAAAGCGTGCCTACGCATGAAATGTATGTTCAGAATGGTATTCCGGAAGATATTGTTGATGCTCTCGAAAAATGGAATCCCGGGAAGCCTTGGAACGGAGATAGTGTATATAGTGATGAGAATTTCTGGATATCGCGTGTGCCGTTGAAAAATCGTTTTCGTCCGGGAGACCAAGCCAACGATGCATTGAATGATGAAAATAACAAGAATTTCTGTTGGTGTGCTCCGACGGGCGAGATGACAAAGAAGTGGGGTCCCTTGCCACGTTATAACTTCGATGGAGATAACTTTAATATGTGGCAGTATCTTGATGTACACTCAAACTGGAGCAATAGTTGGTGGCGTGTGCCGGGAGCGTTCAACGATGTCGCTCACAAGAATGGTGTAAAGACGGGGTGTAACTATTTTATAGATTGGGCAACTCCTGTCAATACCGAGAACGACCCTGGTAAGACTCTCTATAAGTTGGCAGAACCCAACACGAACTCCACTGGGGATCAATATAAATATTCGCGTAAGCTAATACAATTCCTCAAGTATTATGGCATTGACGGTATCTGTATTAACCCCGAAGGGCACTGGGCTTACCCTGTGTATAGCATCTTTATACCATTTCTGGCTGAATGTCATAAGATTGCCAAGGAACTTAATCATCCGTTCCATGTCGATTGGTATGCTTTCGTTACAAATACTGGTGCTTTGAACGATAATGGCTGTAAACTTGATGCGAACAATGCGAATTGGTTTCACGATGCAGCTACAAACCAGCCTGTTACCGATGTCTTTTTCTTGAACTATAACTGGAGCGAGCAGGGTTTGGCGACGAGTGCTGATAAGGCTAAGGAGCTGGGACGCTCGAGCTTTGATGTTTATGCGGGTTTTGATATGCAGGGACGTGGCTATGGAACAACAGGCAATGCGGGCTGGAAGGTTTTGATGAGGCAGCCTGTAAGTATTGTTGTTTGGGGTGCTCACGACCGTAATCAGCTTTATATAAGTTCTACCGAGGGAGGTCAGAGTGATTATTCGGTGCAGAACGAGTATCAGAAGAAGCAGGAGATGCTCTTTTCGGGCGGTAACAGGAATGTCTTGAATATGCCTGCCTTAAAGGACGATATTACAACTTCTTCGTACAGCGACCTTGAGAAATGGCATGGTTATGCGACGGCTGTCATAGAGCGTTCGACACTTGATGACCTGCCTTTTGTGACACGTTTTAACTTGGGTAACGGACGTTTCTTCAATAAAGAGGGTGTGACGACTTGGGAGCATAAGTGGTATAATTATGGTATGCAGGATTTGCTGCCTACATGGCGTTGGTGGGTTGACAACGGTGATGGAAAAACAGTGCCCGACGATGCTGTTAAGCTTGATTTTACTTATGATGATGCTTGGTTTGCAGGTTCTTGCCTTAAGGTGCATGGCGCTACAAAACGCTCCGATGTACGTCTGTTTGCGACAAGGTGGGCGGTGGCATCGGGCGATGACGAGTTCCGACTTGTCTTTAAGCCTAATGCTTCCAAGACACATGTGGAGTTGATGGTTGCCAAAGAAGGCGGCGAGAAAAGTTTTGTTTATCTCCCTCTTGGTGTTGATGTTAAAGCCGGCGAGTGGAACGAAATTGTCATTAAGGCCTCCGAAGCGGGCTTAAAGGTCGGTGATGTCGTTGGTTGCGTGGGGCTTTCGGTAAAGAATACTAAAGAGGATTATAAGTTTCTTCTTGGTGAGTTTGCTTTTGTTCCTGCAGCATTTGAAGAGCAGCCGGCTACCCCTACTATTACTTACGCCGAGGTAATGAAGCGTTATTATAATCGTGCCGACATAAAGGTTATCTTTGATATGCCTACTCCTGCAACGCGTCCTCAAGAGTACGATGGTTGTCCTGTATATAACGAAGAGGTCGGTACATGGTATTATGAGATTTATATCAAGCAAGAGGGGCAGGAGACGTTGCTCACGACGACAACTTCTTGGGCGGCATATGTTGTAGATGCTACGTTGATACCTCAGGTAGAGACATTGCAGATAGGTGTACGTGCGGTGGGTAAGGACGGACGTGCGATGAGTGATATTGTCTGGAGCGAGGATATAGAAGAGCCGTTGACAATGATTGAGACCTTGACGGTTGATAAGAGCATTATTAAGCCTGGAGAAGAGATTGTGATAGGTTTTGAAGATCCAAATCACCCCAAGGCGGATATTAGAATCTATGATGCCATGACAAATAAAATGGTGGCAAGTGCAAAGGACGTGTTGACGATGAAGACTTCTCTCCCTACTGTCGGAAGCTATGACGTAGAGATTGTTACCAATGGCAATACGGTAATGAACCGCTCGCTTCTTCTTGTGACACCCGAAGAGACCGGTCGTTTGCCTGAGATTTTAAGCGTTGAGGCCGATAGGACTAAAGTCGATGACGAGAACACAGAAGTTAATTTCGCTGCGGATATAAAAACCGGTGATAAATATAACAATGCTCCATGTTCGGTTTCGCAATCGCTTTATATGCGTGAGCCATATCAGTTCACCGTTGATGCCGCCATTATGAGTGAATATACGAATACCTCTTTTGCCTTGTGGTTTAAGGTCGAGAAGTTTGAACATGCTTCATTGGGTACATTGCTGATGACAAAAGTTAACCGTAATTATGGCGGAACTTGGACCGAAAATGTCTGGGGCGAGATGTGGACGGCTATTCGTCCGGCGGGTTATGCCGCGAATAATAATATAGGTCGCAATAATGCCGAGAACGAGCTTTCGCTCAGCGTCGATGCTCCTGAAGCCGGTACCGACGGTTATGAACATAATAATGATGTGGATATCCTCTCCGAAGGCTATAGCTTGAAGCCGGGTGTCTGGTATCATGTTTGTGCGGTGAAGGCGAACAAGGAACTAACGCTTTATCTTAATGGCAAGCTTATTGCGGAGGGTACGTCGCGTGGTCGTGGTCCGAGTAAATGGAAGTCTGGAGCGAATTTCTATGTCGGAGGTTCAATGACGAATCTTGCAAGTTTTACAGGCTGGGTTGACGAGGTGCAGATATGGAGCAAGGCTCTTACTGTTGCCGAAGTGCAGGAGGCTATGAAGGGATACGATAAGGCTCCGGAAAACCTTGAAGGTTATTTTACTTTTGAGGAGACAAAAACCGATGGCGATGGTAATATATATTTCCCTAATACGGGCAAGAATTCAGCAGCGGTAAATGGTGGATATATGACAACCGAAAAAGAGGAAAATGGCAAGACTGTCGATTATAAGCAAAATCAGCTGACAACGACTCTTGGCGTTCCAATGTTGAAGGGTAGTTTCCCTATTAAATACGAGTCGTCTAAGTGGTTGCTCGAAGGTGCCCGCATAAATTCTTTTACCGAGACAACTGCGAACGCTACATATGTAAAAGGTAAAGGCATGTATCCTATAACCTTGGTGGCGACAAATTCGTGGGGCTCTGCAACAAAGACGATAGATGATTACATTATTGTGACTTCTATTGATAATGTTGCCGAAGAGGGAGGATATATGATTTATCCTAACTCTTTTGATGGGGTGGTTAATATTTTGTTTACACAAGAAGGAGAATTTGATGTGGCGGTCTTTGCTTTTGATGGCAAACTTGTGGCGAACGAATGCTTTGAAGTGTGTGCCGGTGAGTTGTGTGAACTCTCTTTGGGAAATTATGCTGCCGGAGAGTATGTCGTAGTAATCATGAATAAAGGTAAGGCGGTACGTTCGTTTAAGATTGCCGTAAAGTAAAAAATAATTCTTAAAGTTATAAACGAGAATGCCTGTGGTGTTCTCGTTTATTTTTTACATATTTAATATTTCTAAAAGAGGACGTTTCTTATTTTTTTTTTGGATATTGTGTTGTTAAAACGGTTTACTTACACTAACTTCGCATGAATAGTTTATGTTTATTGTGCAGGGATATGCTTGAGCGTAAAGAGAAATATGATATAGTAACTGTGCTGGGGCCCACGGCTTGCGGTAAGACGTCGTTGGCGGTGGAGCTTGCTCTTGCCATTGATGGTGCAGAGATTATCAGTGCCGACAGCCGTCAGGTCTATCGTGGTATGGATATCGGTACGGGCAAGGACCTTGCGGAGTATAAACGCGGTGGGCGTGTGGTAAATTCGCACCTGCTTGATATTGTCGATGCCGGGGAAAAATATAATTTATTTGAATTCCAACGTGATTTTCTTGCTGCGTACGATGAGATAAAATCTCGCTATGGTTTTCCTATAATGTGTGGCGGCAGTGGTATGTATGTGGAATCGGTGTTGCGTGGCTATCGTTTGTTGCCCGTTCCTGAAAATCCGGCATTGCGTGCCGAACTTGAAAAAAAGAGCCTTGAAGAATTGACGGCTATTCTTTCTGGTTACAAGACGCTTCATAACAACACTGATACCGATACGGTTAAGCGTGCGGTTCGTGCTATTGAGATAGAGGAGTATTATCGTATGGCTCCTGTAGAGGAACGTGAATTCCCAAAGATTAAATCTTTAACAATAGGATTGTCGGTTGAACGCGAGGTGCGACGTGAAAGAATAACTCGTCGTTTGAGAGAACGCCTTGAAACCGGAATGGTAAATGAGGTGCAAGGTTTGCTTGAGAAGGGAATAACTCCTGAGCAGTTGATATATTATGGTTTGGAGTATAAATATTTGACGCTTTATCTTACCGGTGAGATGAAATATGATGAGATGGTTTCCGCCCTTGAAATCGCAATTCATCAATTCGCAAAGCGTCAGATGACATGGTTTCGCGGAATGGAGAAACGAGGTGTGGATATTTTGTGGGTCGATGCGAGTTTGCCGCGTGAAGAACTTGTGTCTAAAATAAAAGGATTGTTATATGAATGATAATAGCAGATTGATGCGTAATCGTTGGGGTATAATATATGTGCCACGAATTGGAGCTTTGCGTCCAATGAAACGTTGGGCTGAAATTAGGGCTTATCTTGTATTGAAGGGAGTTGAGTTTGACTTTATTGAATCAGAGAACTATGAATCGGTAGAGCGATTGGCCAAGATGTTTGCCGATAATGGTTATGGTACGGTGGTTGTTGTCGGTGGAGATGGTGCATTGCAGGATGCATTGAATGGTATTATGGCTTCGGAACGGAGTCACGAAGTTGTTTTTGGCATAATTCCCAATGGTATAGCGAATGACTTTTCACGTTATTGGGGGTTAAAAGTCAATGATTATAAAGCTGCTGTTGATTGTATAATTACACGTAGGGTTAGAAAAATAGACGTTGGATGTTGTTCTTATGAAAGTGAGATGGGAGTCGTTAAACGCTATTTTATCAATGTTCTGAATGCCGGATTGTCAGCACAGATTGTTGAAATAGCCAATAAGAAACGAACATTGTTTGCTAAATATCTGTATCAAATTTTTGGTTTCTTTTATATGCTGTTCCATCGCCGTAATTTCAAAATGAGATTCAAATTGAATAATCAGGTTGTCGATGCGAAGTTTATGATGCTTTGTGTGGGTAATTCTGTCGGTTATGGCTTGACACCGAGTGCAGTGCCTTATAATGGTTGGCTTGATGTCTCGGCAATAAGAAAACCCAAATGGTTGGGCTTGCTTGAGGGACTTCTTATGGTGGCTCATCGCAAAATACTTAATTTTGAACTTGTAGAGCCTTTCCGAACAACAGAGATTATAATAGAGAATGCCGGTGGTGCACTATGGGGAATTGATGGTCGTCCTTTTAAACCATCATTTCCATTGACGGTGACAGTGGAGCCTGAAACTATAAATCTTGCAATACCTGCATGTATGAAAAAGAGATGATGTCAAGACTTGGTGTCATCTCATGTTTTTAACGCTTTTGGCTGTGAAATGCGATTTTTTTAATGTTTTTTAAAAAAATAACGCCACATGCTTGTTAATGAATATTATAATACATATATTTGGGGTTGTGATAAATAATTTGGTTTAATATATAAATTGTACGAGATGAGTTATTTGCGATTCGAAAAAACGCTGATGACGAACTTGGAAGAGTCGTTGCAAAAGGAAATCTTGAGGACAAACCGTTCCGGTGCCTATCACTGTTCGACAATTGTCGATTGTAACA
>JAGCJL010000091.1 GCA_017647975.1 Bacteroidaceae bacterium
GGCTCGCGGTTAACAGCGTTATGCTGTAGTTGAAAAGCCAAAGAGCGTTTCTTGGGCATCGCAGAACATGCTTGTTCTCGGTATCATCGTAGTCCTCGGCTTGGGATTGCACCTGTTCAATTTCTGGGCTAACATGCAGTTGCCCGAGGTACTTCACAAGTTGGGTATGCATGTAGAGGAGGCTGTTATGGCTAACGTTGCCAACGGTTCCGGCTACATCGCAAGCACATTCAGCTGCCCTGTATATGCTGTTCTTTACACAGTATGGTTGGCTGCTTTGTGGTTCCACCTCACACACGGTTTCTGGAGTGCTATCCAGACACTCGGTATCAACAACAACGTATGGTTCTGCCGCTGGAAGGCTATCGGTAATGTAGTCGTTACCTTGATCATCCTCGGTTTCTTCGCGGTTGTTGTTGCAGGATACTTCGGTCTTGGCGCTATTGGCAAGATCGCTTGTGCCGGTGCTTGCTGCTAATTACAAATCAGTGTAAAATCTAAAACATATATATTATGGCTAAAATAAGTTCAGTAAAAGTGGATTCTAAAATTCCCGAAGGCCCATTGGCTGAAAAATGGACGAACTACAAGGCACATCAGAAATTGGTTAACCCTGCAAACAAGCGTAAGTTGGACATCATCGTTGTAGGTACTGGTCTTGCCGGTGCTTCAGGTGCTGCTTCACTCGGTGCTATGGGTTTCAACGTGCTTAACTTCTGTATCCAGGATTCACCCCGTCGTGCTCACTCTATCGCTGCACAGGGTGGTATCAATGCTGCAAAGAACTATCAGAACGACGGTGACTCTGTTTATCGTCTATTCTACGATACAATCAAGGGTGGTGACTACCGTGCTCGCGAGGCTAACGTACACCGTTTGGCTGAGGTTTCAGGTGCTATCATCGACCAGTGTGTTGCACAGTGTGTTCCTTTTGCACGTGAATACGGTGGCTTGCTTGCTAACCGTTCTTTCGGTGGTGCTCAGGTATCGCGTACATTCTATGCTCGTGGTCAGACCGGTCAGCAGCTTCTTCTCGGTGCATACTCTGCATTGAACTATCAGGTAAATCAAGGTACTGTTAAGGTGTTTACACGTTACGAGATGCTTGACCTTGTTGTTATCGACGGTCGTGCACGCGGTATCATCGCACGTAACCTTGTTACAGGTAAGGTAGAGCGTTTCGCTGCTCACGCAGTTGTTATCGCAACCGGTGGTTACGGTAACGCTTACTTCCTTTCTACAAATGCTATGGGTAGCAACGGTTCTGCTGCATTGCAGTGTTATCGTAAGGGTGCATATTTCGCTAACCCATGTTATGCACAGATTCACCCAACATGTATCCCTGTTCACGGTGACAAGCAGTCTAAGTTGACACTTATGTCTGAGTCATTGCGTAACGACGGTCGTATTTGGGTTCCAAAGAAACTTGAGGACGCAAAGGCACTTCAGGCAGGTACAAAGCATCCTAACGATATTCCTGATGAGGATCGTGACTTCTACTTGGAGCGTCGTTATCCTGCATTCGGTAACCTTGTTCCACGTGACGTTGCATCACGTGCAGCAAAAGAGCGTTGCGATGCCGGTTTTGGTGTAAACAACACTGGTTTGGCTGTATTCCTTGATTTCAAATACGCTATCCAGCGTCTTGGTGAGGATGTAGTACGTCAGCGTTATGGCAACCTCTTCGATATGTACGAGGAGATTGCTGATACCAACCCATATAAAGAGCCTATGATGATCTTCCCAGCAATCCACTATACAATGGGTGGTATTTGGGTTGACTATGAGTTGCAGACTTCAATTCCAGGTCTCTTCGCTATTGGTGAGGCTAACTTTAGTGATCATGGTGCTAACCGTCTTGGTGCTTCAGCTCTTATGCAGGGTCTTGCTGACGGTTACTTCGTTCTTCCTTATACAATACAGAACTACCTTGCTGACCAGATTCAGGTTCCACGTTTCAGCATAGATGCTCCTGAATTCGTAGAGGCAGAGAAGGCTGTAAACGACAAGATCGCCAAACTTATGGCTATCAAGGGTACACGTAGTGTTGATTCTATCCACAAGGAACTTGGTCTTGTAATGTGGGACAATGTAGGTATGGCACGTACAAAAGAGTCTCTCGAAAAGGCACTCAATGAGATTGCACGTGTAGAGAAGATCTTCTGGAGCGAACTCCGTATCCCGGGTGATGCTGATACATTGAATATTGAACTTGAGAAGGCTCTACGTCTGCTTGACTTCATTGAAATTGGTAAACTTATGGCATACGATGCCCTCAACCGCGAAGAGTCTTGTGGTGGTCACTTCCGTGAAGAGCACCAGACCGAAGAGGGTGAAGCTAAACGTGACGATGAGAACTTCTCATACGTGGCTTGCTGGAAGTACACCGGCGAAGGTCAGGAGCCAGAACTCCTCAAGGAGGACCTCAACTATCAGTACATTAAGGTACAACAACGTAATTACAAGAACTAATTAAATTTGTAAGCAATGGATAAAAATATAAGTTTTACATTGAAGGTATGGCGTCAGAGAGGTCCTAAGGCTAAAGGTGCATTTGAGACCTATCAGATGAAAGATATCCCAGGTGATACCTCATTCCTTGAAATGCTCGATATCCTTAACGAGCAGTTGGTAAACGAGAATAAAGAACCAATCGTGTTTGACCATGACTGCCGCGAAGGTATCTGCGGTATGTGTTCACTCTATGTAAACGGTCACCCTCACGGTCCCGCTACAGGTGCAACAACATGTCAGCTCTACATGCGTCGTTTTAAGGACGGTGATACAATTACAGTTGAGCCTTGGCGTTCTGCAGGTTTCCCTGTAATTCGTGACCTTATGGTTGACCGTACAGCGTTTGACAAGATTCAGCAGGCTGGTGGTTTCGTGTCAATCAATACAGGCGGTATGCCCGATGCTAACGCAATTCCCATTGGTAAGGATATTGCTGAAGAGGCTATGGATGCTGCAGCATGTATCGGCTGCGGTGCTTGCGTAGCTGCTTGTAAGAACGGTTCTGCAATGTTGTTCGTTTCGGCAAAGGTTAGCCAATTCGCTTTGTTGCCACAAGGTAAAGTTGAGGCTAAGAAACGTGTTAAGGCAATGGTTGCAAAGATGGATGAACTTGGCTTCGGTAACTGTACAAACACTCGTGCTTGTGAGGCTGAATGTCCAAAGTGTGTTTCAATCAGCAACATCGCACGTTTGAACCGCGAGTTCATCAAGGCTAAGTTGAAAGATTGATATACAATCTAAATATTTGAAAAATGTGTACCACTCAAGTGGTACACATTTTTTATTGAAATTCTGTGAAAAGTCTTTCCTTTATGTAGTTTTTTGTATATTGCTTGCGTCTAATGTATGAAAACATTTCAAAATCTTAACGAATGAAAACATTGGAAATAGAATTTACGCAGCTAGTGAAGGAGTACAAAAGTACTATTTACACTGTGTGCTACATGTTCTCCGAAGATCCCGAAGAGGTGAATGACCTCTTTCAAGAAATTTTGGTGAATATGTGGCGTGGATTTGGGTCGTTCAAAGGACGGAGCTCTGTTGCGACATGGGTTTGGCGTGTGAGTCTGAACACTTGTATCTCGGGTGAGAGAAAGAAGAAACCGCACCAATCGGTGCCGTTGTCACTCAATTTTAATCTGTTTGATTCTACAGGCGAGGATGACTGGCAGATACAGATGCTGCACCGACGTATATCGCGTCTCAAACCTTTTGATAGGGCGATAGTATTATTATGGCTTGAGAATCTCAGCTACGAAGAGATTGCAGCTATTGTCGGAATAAGTGTAAAGAATGTATCGGTACGCCTGTTCCGTATAAAGGAAGAGTTGAAAAATATGTCAAACTAAGAATTACAAGGAATTATGGATAACAGATATTTTGATTCTGCCGAGTTGCAGGATATGAAGGAGCAAATCTCTATTTTAAAAGGGAAACTTGATAAGGAGGTAATTGTGAATGATGCATTGATACGCAAGGTGCTGAGCGACAAGGCCGATAAGCTAAAGATTATGGGTTTGGGAAAAACAGTGGTCTCTTTTTTGTCAATACCTATGATGGTTTGGTGTACTACGTTCTTGGGTATGTCGTTGGTTTTTACTATTGTGTCGGTGGCAATGTTATCGGTGGCATTCCTGTACATGTATAGTTCGCACCGCGATATAAACCGTACAAATCTCATGTGTGACGATTTGCTGGAGGTCGGCGAGCGTGTGGCAAGGCTTAAACAACGTTATTCTTCTTGGATAAAATACAGCGTTCCTGTATTTGTGGCATGGTTCTCATGGTTCTTTTATGAGTTATATAATGCCGGGTTACCATTGCTTAACTTACATGCTGCCGTCATAGGTCTTGTTGTCGGTGGTGTTATAGGTGGAACCATAGGTGTTGTGAGATATCGAAAAATACAACGTATTTCAAAAGAACTGTTACAGGAAATAGAGAAATATCGTATTTGAGCATTATAAAAAAACTCCGCAACACATTGCGGAGTTTTTTTTGTTGCAAGTGATTTATTTCACCATTTCGCTTAATGTTATCAACCCTTCGGGGCCCATATTGAATAGCAAATCGATAACACTCAGATTGGGAATAAACCCATGTCTTTGCATGAACACCTGATAATAAGGAATAGTCTTTATATTACAAATTTCGGCAACTCTTTCGGGTTCTGCCATATGGCGTATATCCTTTGCCTTATTGAGTGAAAACTCCTTCTTTTCATCGGCTATTATCAATGTGTGCTGCAATCCAAGCAGTTCACAGCATATATTATGCAGACGAATATTAAAGTCCATAAGGAAACCATCCTTTTCCTCGTAGAAATGGGCGAAATCATCGGCATAATAGTCAAAGAAAGGACTTTTGCGGTATGCACTGACAATGGCGTTCCAATGCTGTCTCCTCCAATTGCCATGTTCACTTATGCGTACATCACGCATTGCAGTTCGGCCACCGTCATGCACAACAGGGATAGTAAGGCTCTGTGTGCCATTTTCTGTTGCAATTACCGTACGGTTGCGGAATGTCTGTTTTGTGAACGAAGTATTACCGTCTATCACAAGCTCCCGGTTTGCATACAGGTTTGCGTAAAATGGTAAAGGTGCAAGGTATAATGGATGTGACAGCAACATGGCATTACTTACTTATAACTTTCAACACAACGGAAAAGACGTCCCCAACGTACTTTGCCGTCGAACCAATTGCGGTCCTTGTCAAGTGATAACCATATGAAAAGAGGCTTGCCTACAATGTGGTCTTCGGGAACAAAACCCCAGCAACGCGAGTCGGCACTATTGTGACGGTTGTCACCCATCATCCAATAATAGTCCATTTTGAATGTATAGCTATCACACTCCTTGCCGTTAATAAAGATTTTGCCATCCTTTACTTCAAGGCTGTTGCCCTCATATGCAACAATTGGTCGTTCATATATTGCGACATTCTCGGGAGTGAGCTTTATGCTTTCGCCACGTTTAGGAATCCATACTGGGCCATAATTGTCAACTGTCCAACCGGTATTGCCATTAAGAGGATATATACCTTGTGTATAGTTGTTTTCTACAATAGAAATCTCCTTGACAAGTCGGCTATTGCTCTTAAGCTTTTCGTAACTCTCTTGTGTGAGTGGCAACTGACCTGTGTACTGATACATGTTTAGGTCGTCAATGCTTATTCCAAGATTACGACGCAACTGTTCTGGAATACGTTGTGACAAGGTTACATTATAGTTGAACTGAACATTCTTGGGTTGTTCAATTGCTTTGCCGTCAATGTATATAACCTTGTTCTTTATTTCAAGTGTGTTTCCGGGAAGGCCTACGCAACGCTTAACATAGTTCTCTCTGCGATCCACAGGACGGTAAAGAACCTCGCCGAACATCTCGGGATTCTTTTCCATGTAATGTTTACCGTCATTGTAGTATTTTTGATAGACAACTCTTGCTTCTTCTGCGTTTACGCTATCGGTTGTCAGTTCCGGATTGAGCTGTCTGCCAAGTTCATAGCATAAAGTGTGGAAATCAATGATTTCGGGGTTGGTGGTTGCTACATCACCTGCAGGATAATTGAACACGACAATGTCGCCACGCTCAATTTCTTCTAGTCCTGCTACACGTTCATAATCCCATTGTATGGCATCAATGTAGCTTTTGCCGCCAATAACGGGCATGGTGTGTTGTGTGAGTGGCATGCTCAACGGTGTCTGCGGTTTGCGTGGGCCGTAATGATATTTGCTCACAAAGAGGTAATCTCCCACCAAAAGTGATTTTTCGAGCGAAGAGGTTGGAATTACATAATTCTGGAAAAGATACAGATGAACAAAATAGACTGCAACCAATGCAAAAACGATGGCATCAACCCAACTCATCACTGTACGCAGCGTCTTGTTCTTGCTTTTCTTCCACCAATTCCAAGGAATAAACTTAGTGGTGTAGCAATCTATGATGAAAGGAATAACAATTATTCCCATCCAACTTTTTACCCAAACGAGGAATAGAGAGTACAGAATAATTATAAGGGTCAATTTAATCAAATCAACCTTGGGAACTTCTACCTCTCTTTTGAAAATTCTGAGATTCATTTTTTAGAAATTGAAGAGATTGTTCATGCCCAACAGACCGTTGTGTTCCTTAACATATTCGGCAGCCAAAACAGCACCCAACGCAAAACCGCTACGGTTATGTGCATCATGTGTGATAGTAATGGTATCGGCATCTGAATCGTATTTAATGGTGTGTATGCCAGGGACCTCGTCGCGGCGTACGGCATCAATCTTTATCTCGGTTGCTCTTGGCTGTACGGCAGCGGGGGTAACAGTACCGTCGGGGTTTGTAAGGTCACCCATGATCCATTTGTTTTTGTGGCCAATGTTTTCTAGGATACCTTCGGCAAGTGTAATGGCTGTTCCGCTTGGGGCATCGAGCTTGTGTATGTGGTGCGTCTCTTCCATTGATACCTTGTAGTTGTCAAAGTTGTTCATAATCTTCGCAAGGTATTTGTTTACGGCAGAGAATATTGCAACACCAAGGCTAAAGTTGCTTGACCAGAAAAGGGTCTTGCCCTCTTTCTCGCATTTCTCACGCATCTCGGCCTCGTGCTGGTGGAACCAGCCGGTACTGCCACTGACAACTTTCACGCCGGCCTCCATTGCCTGGCAACAGTTCTCGTACGCAACGGCAGGTGCGGTGAACTCTATTGCCACGTCGGCACTTGCAAAAGCCTCACCTTTCATATCATAGCGGTTATCTACATCTATTATAGAGACAATTTTATGACCTCTATTAAGGGCAATCTTTTCAATTTCCTTGCCCATTTTACCATATCCTATAAGAGCGATTTTCATTTCTGTAATATATTTCTGTTATTTATGGTTGCGAAGATAACTAAAATTTATTTACACTTGTTTGTTAAACTATTATAAATTTGTAGATACTCCTTCACTACAATCTTGTCCGAATAACACTCTACCACTTTTTTAACGGCCTGTTTTTGAAGGTTTGGGTATTGTGCATCCTGTAAAATCCACCGAATTCCCTCGGCTAAATCCTGAGATGACTTATATTCCGATATATACCCATTTACTTTATGCTCAATCATTTCAGGTATACCGCCAACATTAAAGCCCACACAAGGCAAGCCACAAGCCAGAGCCTCCATGATTGTATTTGGTAAATTATCTTGCAAAGATGGTGTTACATATACGTCTGCCGCATTATAGATATCACAAAGTTCTTTCTCGTTTTTGATATAATTCATTGAGTAGGTGGGCAGTGGTATGCAAAAATCTCCTTCATTATATTTTCCTAATATTATCACTCCCAAATCTTTGCACAATTCGGGATATCTGTTTAACAATATATCGCAAGCCTCAATCAGATATGAGAATCCTTTGCGTTTCTCACTTATTTTTGCCGAACCGAACAATAGCAATTTCTTATCATTAGGCAAGCCATATTTATCTCTTATAGTTTTCTTCTCTTTTTCGTTAAATAGTTCAGTATCTATTGTATTGGGAATGTTTATAACATTTTTCTCTTTTAGGACATTGCTGCTTCTCGCAATATCTCTCAACCACTTGCTGCATGCGACAAAAGCAATATTTGCATTATTATAAATATTCCTTTTTTTCTCAAGCAACTTATGTGAAACATCATTTCCTGATTTTGAACACAGGAAAGGACATTCTCCACAACTTTCCAAAAAGTTTGTACACTCTTCGTTGTAGTGACATATACCTGTAAAAGGCCACATATCATGCATAGTCCAAACGACAGGTTTACCACTTTTTATTATATGGTCTATGTCGTTTAGAGATAACATTCCCTGATTTATCCAATGTATATGCAATACATCGGCTTCTTTAAAATCTTTAAGTTTTGTGATGTCCGTTCCTGTATTGGCCAGTGATATCTGAAATAATCTTTTTTTATCAAAATTATTCAGAAGCCAAATTACAAATCTCTCCCAAACAAATTGCCATTTAGTACGAACAGTAGTTCTCAAAGCCACCACATCACTGTCATTGGTTTGTCTATCACGTACCAACATCTTGACGCTGACTTTATTTCTCCTTAGAGCTTTAACAAGGCGATTTGCGGCTATAGCAGCACCACCATTTTTCTCCGAGGTATTTATTACAAGAACTTTCATAGGTTTACTTTAGTTTTTTTACAAGCCATTTACGCAAGGGAACGTCGTACAGCTTTAAGCACAATAGTGCAAGTAATATGCTTGAGAGAACAACCAATAACACAACCTCCCAACAATCCTGCAATATGTAATATTTTTTCTCAATAAGCCATGAGTAAAATATATACATTATAGGGTAATGTACAATGTAGAGTGGATAGGATATCTCGCCCAACAACTTGCTTATTTTTGCAGATTTAGCATTACAAATTCCACATGCTCCCATCCAAACTATAAGAGGGAATATTACTGCAATGCAGATCTCTTCATATAAACAATTCAAACTGATATTTCCTTTTGAAGGAATATAAGGCACCGCGAATAATGTAATGAGCATTATACTGCATATCCAAAAAGAACCTTGTATTTTGCATGGCTTGAAAGTGCGGGCAAGCAACATTCCCATTGTGAATGGAAAGAGCATGCGTATCAATCCGCCCCAGAAGTTTACCTCGTTAATAGTCCATCCCACGCCAATCATCTCATATCCCGATATATCCCAAATAAAGAACCACGCATGTAAAATGCAGAGTATGGCGGTGAGAACGGTAAGAACTTTTGTTGGCAGTCGGCGTATGAACAGAGCATACAGAATGTAACCTATATATTCAAAGAAAAGTGACCATGTGGGGCCGTTTAGCGGGAACATCTCCCCATTGCCTCGCACTTCATACGGCACGCCGGGGATTGCCGGAATCATGAACATAGTAAGTAGCAGGGCCAGCATCACCCAACCGGTGGGTGTTGTCGTTCCATCCCATTTCTCGAAACCTACAATGGCAAATGAAATTGTGCCAATGACTGCACCCATTATAAGCATCGGATGAAGTCTTATGAGGCGGCGTTTGAAAAATTGCCATGTGCTCATATTCTTCCAACGGTCATCATAGGCGTAGCTGATTACAAATCCAGAAAGGATAAAGAAAAAATCTACAGCAATGTGCCCGTGGTTCAAGGTTGTTATAATTCCACTTCCGTCGCCGTTTGTTGCCTCGGCAAAGGCGAATCCTTCAAAGATATGATAGAAAAGCACTAACAATGCTGCTACACCTCGCAGGCCATCAAGTATCTCGTAATGAGGTTTTGTGTCGGTGAAAAATGCCGATGAAATTGTGTTATTTTGCATGGTGTTAATTTTATCTGCGAAGATAATAAATAGATTCTGTATTTCTTTGTTTGATGCCGTTATTTATTTTCAAAACGTAATTCTCTCTCGCGTATGCGGGTATTTTAAATAAAAATAATTACTTTTGTAAATTACAACAAAAATGCACATGCCGAAAACAAATTAAAAAATATAATCAATATGGAAAAGAATTTCAAAAGAACTCTTGTTACATCGGCCTTGCCATACGCAAACGGCCCTGTACACATTGGTCACCTTGCCGGTGTTTATGTTCCTGCCGACATCTATGTCCGTTATTTGCGTCTCAAAGGCGAAGAGGTGCTTTTCATTGGCGGTAGCGATGAACATGGTGTACCAGTAACTATCCGTGCGAAGAAAGAAGGTATTACTCCACAAGACGTGGTTGATCGATATCACAATATCATAAAAGACTCATTCGAGGGCTTCGGTATTTCGTTCGATGTATATTCACGTACAACATCGCAGACTCATAGAGAACTTGCTTCAGACTTCTTCCGTAAACTGTATGATGAGGGTAAGTTTGTTGAGATGGAGAGCGAGCAGTATTATGATGAGGGTGAACAACAATTTCTTACCGACCGCAATATTCGCGGTGAGTGTCCTCGTTGTCATGCAGCCGATGCTTATGGCGACCAATGTGAGAAGTGCGGTGCAACTCTTTCTCCCGACGAACTCATTAACCCTTATAACGCCGACTCGGGTAACAAACTCGTGAAGCGTAAGACAAGTCACTGGTACTTGCCACTTGACCAGTATCAACCTTGGTTGGAACAATGGATTTTGAACGATCACAAGGAGTGGCGTAGCAATGTGTATGGTCAGTGTAAGAGTTGGCTTGATACAGGCCTTAAGCCACGTGCCGTAACTCGTGACCTTAATTGGGGTATTCCTGTGCCTGTTGAGGGTGCCGAAGGTAAAGTGCTTTATGTTTGGTTCGATGCTCCTATCGGTTACATAAGCAACACAAAAGAGTTGTTGCCCGACACTTGGGAGCAGTGGTGGAAGAGTGAGGATACACGCCTTGTTCATTTTATTGGAAAGGATAATATCGTATTCCACTGTATTGTATTCCCCTCAATGCTTAAGGCTCACGGTGATTATGTCTTGCCCGACAATGTGCCAAGTAACGAGTTCTTGAACCTTGAAGATGACAAAATCTCTACATCGCGAAATTGGGCTGTATGGCTAAATGAATACCTTGTCGATTTTCCGGGCAAACAAGATGTGTTACGTTATGTATTGACAGCAAATGCTCCCGAAACAAAGGATAACAATTTTACCTGGAAAGATTTTCAGGCTCGTAACAATAATGAACTTGTTGCTGTTTATGGTAATTTCGTGAACCGTGCGTTGGTGCTTACCAAGAAATATTTCGACGGCAAGGTTCCTGCATGTGGCGAATTGACCGACTACGACAAGGCAATCATTGACGAGTTTGTAAATGTAAAGGCAAAGGTTGAGAACCTTCTTGACCAGTATAAGTTCCGCGAAGCACAGAAAGAGGCGATGGAACTTGCTCGCATCGGTAACCGCTATTTGGCCGAGACAGAACCGTGGAAACTTGCAAAAACAGATATGCCACGTGTTGCAACAATCCTCAATCTTTCATTGCAACTTGTTGCAAATCTCTCTATTGTATTTGAACCATTCTTGCCTTTCAGCAGTAAAAAATTGCGTGAGATGCTTAATCTTGCTTCATTTGAGTGGACAAGTCTTGGCAGCACCTCATTGCTTGCCGAAGGCCATGAACTTGGTGAGGTTGGTCTTTTGTTTGAGAAAATCGAGGACGATGCCATACAGGCACAGCTCGACCGTCTTGAGCGTATCAAGAAGGAGAATGAGGCTGCAAACTATAAGGCTAATCCTATACGTCCCGAGTGTAGTTTCGATGACTTTATGAAATTAGACCTACGCGTAGGTACAGTGCTTGAGTGTACCAAAGTTCCCAAAGCCGACAAGCTTTTGCAGTTCAAGATTGATGACGGTCTTGAGACACGCACCATACTTTCGGGTATTGCAAAGCACTTTAACCCCGAGGAGTTGATTGGCAAACAGGTATGCTTTATCGCGAACCTTCCACCGCGTACATTGCGTGGTATTGTCAGCGAGGGTATGATTCTGAGTGCCGAGGATAACGAGGGCAAACTCTCGTTACTCACTGTGACTCCGCAGGCAAAACCCGGCAGTGAAATAAAATAAGCTGAAGAGAAGAAAGGGCTATTGGACAATGACAAAAGAAAACACAGAAAAAAATCTGAAACATACCGTCGCAAAGGGATTTCTTTGGGGCGGTATGAGTAATGCCATATGTCAGTTTCTGAGCCTTTTCTTTGGAATTTTCATGGCACGCATACTAACTCCCGATGATTACGGTCCCATTGGTATGCTTGCTATTTTTTCGGCTATTGCCGGTTCTTTGCAGGATAGCGGTTTTGTTGCTGCCATTGCTAACCGCAAGCAGGTGGGGCATGATGACTATAATGCCGTCTTCTGGTTCAATATCCTTATATCGTTATTTATGTATGCGGTGCTGTATGTGTGTGCCCCACTCATAGCATCGTTCTTTAACCAACCTGTACTTATCGAGTTGTCCCGTTATAATTTCCTCGGTTTTGTTGTTGCGAGTTTTGGTATAGCACCGTCGGCATACTTGTTTCGCGAACTGAAAGTAAAGCAAAAATCCATAGCAATAATGCTTTCTATAACAGCAACCGGTCTTGTGGGTATCGTGATGGCTCTAAATGGATATTCATATTGGGGAATAGCAACACAAAGCATTGTATATGTTCTTGTACGCACAATAGTATGTTGGTATTTTACCCCATGGCGACCAAGTTTTAAAGTGAACTTCTATCCGTTGAAGTACCTGTTTGCATTCAGTTACCGTTTGCTTATTACTAATGTGTTCCAGCGTTTTAATTGGAATATTTTTTCGTTTATTCTTGGAAAGTTCTACTCTCGTGTAGATGTTGGCAATTATACAAAGTCTGCAGAATGGTTCAATATGGGAGGCGAGGTTGTAAATGGCATGGTGAATGCCGTGGCACAGCCGGTGCTGGCAAAAATTGGTGAGGATAAAGAACGCCGTTTACGTGTTTTCCGCAAAATGATGCGTTTCACAGCCTTTGTGGCATTCCCTTTAATGCTCGGCATGTCATTAGTGGCAGTAGAACTAATAACCATTGTCATAACAGACAAGTGGCTTGAAAGTGCTAAAATGTTACAGATTCTTGCACTATGGGGCGCGTTTATGCCATTGCAATCCATGTTTACGAATCTGCTGGTCAGCAGCGGTCGTTCAAAGATTTTTATGTGGTGTACAATTGTACAGGGCTTGCTGACATTAGGTTTGTTGCTTGCTATGTCAAATTTTGGTATAAAAACCATGTTGATAGCATATTGTATATTTAATGCCTTGTGGCTTTTTGTATGGTTGTATTTTGCACAAAAAGAGATAAACATAAAAATGTCAATGTTCTTAAGTGATGTTCTACCATATATGTTGTTATCTGCATTCGTGATGATTGCCACATATTTCATTACCTCGCCCATTGAGAATAGATACATATTGCTTTTGTCAAAAGTATCAATTGCTGCTGTGATGTACACACTTTTGGCATACATAACACATAGCGAGGAATTGATTGAAACAGTATCATTTCTTTTCAAACGAAAAAAATAACCATTACTTTCATTGCTATGAAAATATGTTTGTCTGAAATATCTCGTTTATATCCCATCGTCAAAAGACGTGTAGCAAACACATTGATTTCGTGGTTGCAAAAACTGTTGTTGAGTGAGCAGTATAAGAAAGATGTTTTTAAGAAAAGACGAACCAGGAGAGTGCTTATGTGTCACCTGCCCGAAGCTTTTACCGGAAAGGAACTTCCTAAATATCACTCTAATTTTACAGAGTGTTACACTATTGCAAAATGTTTTGACAGGCTTGGGTATAGTGTGGACTGTGTTTCACGAACAAAGACTGACATAGACTATTCACAGTATGATATTGTTTTTGGAATAAACGGCAATGCTTTTATGGGTGCTTTTTCTACCGACCAAAAAGTTAGGCCATTGAAAATCTTTTATTCCGTAGGTGGCGAAACATTCTTTAATTACAGAGAGACCGCTTTGCGTAACAAGGATTTCCACGACAGACATGGTTTGTGGCTGTTAAGTTCAAACCGCTATGTCCCCGGCGATGTAAGAACATATTATGAAGCTAATTTAAGCGATGCTGTTATTTGTTTGGGTGATGAATATGTTTTTAGCCATTTTGTAGCAGAAGATAAGCAAAACGATAAATACAGATGGTTGCCTGCATTCTTTTTCCCGACAATAAAACCAACGGTTAAAAAGGACTTTGTACAATGTAGAAAAGAAATACTTTGGTTCGGAAGTTCAGGCATGGTACATAAAGGCCTTGACATTGCAATAGATTTTGCCATAAAACATCCTGAATATAGGTTGCATATATGTGGTGGTAGTCGCCAAGAATCAGATTTCTGGAACTACTATATGCCAAAAATAAGGGCAAATAAGAATATATACCTGCATGGATTTGTTGATATAGAATCAGAGAAGTATGCACAGATTCTTTCTCAATGTGGTATTCTTCTTAATCCTACAATATCCGAAGGTGGAGCAGTTTCTGTATTGAATGTGCTTGGCAATGGTGTGTTGTTGCCGGTATATAGCGAGGCCACAGGTATTGCATTGTCCGATGTGGGAGTCTGCGTTCCCAATGTAGCATACAAGGATTTTGAAGAAGCTTTATTGGCACTTGAAGCTATGCCGGTTGATGTTTTTGAGCAAAAAGCATTAAGAGCCCACCTGCTTGTAAAGGATAACTATACAATAGAAAAATACGAAGAGCACATGTTTGCTTACTTGAAAGAGATAATAGAAAAAAACAGATGAATATATGAATTTGAAAATTGATTGGAAAGGTTTTATACCACATATTATAGCAGTAACATTATTCTTATTGCTTACATTGGTCTATTTTGCACCGGTACTGCAAGGTAAGGATATACGTCAGGCCGATGCCATAGGTTCTATGGGTTGGGGTAAGGATGCACGTGACTACCACGAAGAGAGTGGGGAGTACTCCTACTGGTCGAACTCCATGTTCTCGGGCATGCCTTGTAATTACACATTTTCTCCACAGCCTACAAATGTGTTCAAACCTTTAAGCAAGGTGGTGACACTTAATGTGTTCGGTGCATCGAGCCGTCACATAGGATGTATATTCGCAACATTTATTGGATGTTATCTTCTTTTCCTTGCTCTTGGTTGTGGCTCGTGGCTCAGTATAGCCGGTTCTATCGTATATACGTTAGGCTCCTATAATTTCATAATAATAGGTGCTGGTCACATGAACAAGAGTCTTGTAATAGCCACCATGGCACCGGTGATTGGTGGCATAATATTATGTTACCGCAGAAAACTCCTGCTTGGTTCTCTTCTTGCATTGCTTTTTGCAGGTTTGAACATTTATTGGAGTCATCAGCAGGTGAGCTATTATCTTCTTATAGTGGCAGCTTTCATTGCTGTTGTCTATCTTGTATATGCATGGCGTGAGAACTGGTTACCCTATTACTTCAAGGCAACAGGCGTGCTTGTTGTTGTGGCATTGCTTGCAGCTGCACCGGCTGTGGGAATTCTTGTGCCAACAAGCGATTATGCAAAATCCTCTATGCGTGGAGGCTCGGAACTGAGTGTTACCGATGAAGGAAAGAGTAGCGGTCTTGAGCAAGACTATGCTTTTAGTTGGAGTTATGGCAAAATGGAGAGTTTTACATTGCTTGTCCCTAACTTCTATGGTGCTTCATCGCATTATGACCTGGGTACTGAAAGTGATTTGTATAAAGGCTACCGCAATGCCATGATAAATGGTTATGCCGACATGGTTATGGATCAGAATCCAACAGCAAGCAGGGGCGAGGCGTTGCATTATGTGAACGGTAACCGCGAACTGATGCGTGAGATAAATTCGGGTGCTAAAGAGTTTGTAAAGGCTGCACCAACATATTGGGGTGACCAACCGTTTACCGAAGGCCCTGTCTATGCCGGAGCAATAGTGTGTTTTCTCTTTATCTTGGGACTAATCATTCTCAAAGGCCCTGAAAAATGGTGGCTTTTGGGTGCAACAATCTTCTCGTTGGTACTAGCATGGGGCCGTAATATGCCGGGAATAAACGGTTTCCTTTTTGAATACATGCCGTTGTATAATAAGTTCCGTGCTCCTTCAATGTCGTTGGTGATTACAACATTGACTATGTCTGTAATAGCCATACTCGCTGTAAAGCAATTCGTTGAAATGGTCAAATCCTCTGTTGTCACAGACAGGGATAAGGCAGCAAAGGGACTTTATGTATCTTTTGGAATAACAGGTGGTATCTTGCTTCTCTTTGCTCTCTTTGCCGGCGTTCTGTTTGATTTTACCTCGCCTAACGATGGCGGTATTGCACAGATGCCCGAACTATACAAGGCCTTGCTGAAACAGCGTGAAAATATGCTTGTCAGTGATGCTTGGCGTTCTTTTGCTTTTGTGGCAGGCGGTGCTGTTGTATTGTTCTTGTATATGCGTTCAAAACTCAAAGAGGGTTTGGCTGTTGCTGTTTTGGCTCTCATGTTCCTGCTCGATATGTGGCTTGTTGACAGACGTTTCCTCTCAAGTGATGATTTTATTCCAAAGCAGGAGACTACAGCAATACGCATGAATGCTAACGACCGTGAGATAAAACTTTTAGCAGGAGATGACCCACACTATCGTGTATTCAATCTTACACAAAGCCCATTTAATGAGGCATTTACCTCTTATAAGCATAACTCTATCGGAGGTTATAGTCCAGCCAAATTGGCCAGATATCAGGATTTGATAGACACATATCTTTCCAAAATGAATTGGAATGTAATTTCAATGCTTAACACCCGCTTCATAATTACCGACGATGGTGTTGTCGAGAATTCTGCTTTGTATGGCTTGCCGGGTGCTTATGGAAACTGTTGGTTTGTCGATAATGTTGTATGGGTTGATGGAGCAAAAGAGGAAATAGAGGCAATAGAGAACATCGATACCAAAACAGCCTATGTTGACAACAGTTGGCGAGAGCTGATGTCAAATGTAAATGAACTGGATAACGATGCTTCAGGTGAGATTACTCTTGCCGAATATCGCAATCCGGGAAATATAATATACAACAGCGATTCTCAAGCACCGAAATTGGCCGTTTTCTCCGAGGTTTATTACAAGACTTGGAAAGCCTACATCGATGGCGAGGAGGTTACACCTGTTCGTGCAAACTATGTATTGCGTGCATTGCCGGTTCCAGCAGGCAAGCATGTCATTGAGTTCAAGTGTGTTGATGAAGTGATGCAAAAGAGCCACCAATGGTCGCTATATTTCTCTATTGTGGCGGGTGTGGCTATATTGCTACTTGTGGCATTGATTATATATAAGAACGTAAAGAAATGAGTCTGAAACCTAAATTCTCTATAATAACCATTACATTCAATGCGGCATCGGTAATAGAGCCAACATTGAAGAGTGTGCTTGGGCAGAGTTATACGAATTATGAATACCTGCTCATTGACGGCGGTTCTACCGATGGAACGGTAGAAAAAGCAAAGGCAAGCGGAATAGAGTTTGCTCATATTGTGAGTGAACGCGATAATGGTTTGTACGATGCCATGAACAAGGGAATTGCTCTTGCAACAGGTGATTACCTCTGTTTCTTGAATGCAGGAGATGCGTTCCATGCTCCCGATACATTGCAGGGTATTGTTGAGGCCATTGCCGGAGAGAGCGAGTTGCCTCATGTGCTGTATGGCGAGACAGCTGAGGTTGATGAAAACCGTAACTTTGTGCGTATGCGTCGTCTGCAGGCACCGGAAACACTCGATTGGCGTAGCTTTAAGAATGGTATGCTGGTGTGTCATCAGGCTTTTTATGCCCGCAAGGATATTGCACCCATGTACGACCTTAAGTACCGTCTCTCTTCTGATGTTGACTGGTGTATAAAAGTGATGAAGAAATCCGAAAAACTCATAAATGTCAAAATGACTGTTGTTGATTATTTGCAAAACGGATTATCTTTGCAACATCACAGGGCTTCGTTGATAGAGAGATTTAAGGTGATGAGTAAACATTACGGCCTGTTGCCTACGATAGCACGCCATTTGTGGTTTGTTGTCAGAACTGTGGTAAAGATATGAAGTAAACAAAACAATAAAAAATTATAACCATGTTTTCAAAAGAGACTTATATCGCACGTCGCAAGGCGTTAAAAGAGAAAATGGGCAGCGGTCTGTTGCTGTTCCTCGGTAACAATCTCACAGGTGTGAACTATGCCGACAATACATATTATTTCCGTCAGGATTCTACATTCTTGTACTATTTCGCGTCGGATTACGAAGGCTTGGCGGCTGTAATAGATATAGACAATGACAAGGAAATAATCTTCGGAAACGAACTTACAATAGACGACATTGTATGGACAGGCGTACAGCCTACTATCAAAGAGAAGAGCGAGCGTGTTGGAATAGAACTCACACGTCCTATGGCCGACTTTGCAAAGTATGTTTCCGAGGCAAAGGCTAAAGGTCAGAAGATACACTTCCTTCCTCCTTATCGTGGTGAACATCAGGTGTGGTTGCAGGAACTCTTGGGTATAAACCCGGCAGAGCAGGTAGCTGCGGCTTCATTGGAGTTTATAAAGGCGGTTATTGCCCAGCGTAACTATAAGAGCGAAGAGGAAATTGTGCAGATTGAGGAGGCTGTGAATGTCTCTGTTGACATGCACTGTGCAGCAATGCGTGCTGTTCGTCCCGGAACAACCGAGGCTGAGATTGTGGCTGTTGTTCAGGCCGAGGCACAGAAGTATAACTTCAACCTCTCATTCCCTGTAATTGCTACCATCAACGGACAGACTTTGCATAACCATGCTTATGGTACAACACCGCTTAAAGAGGGTCAGATGTTCCTGCTCGACTCGGGTTGCGAAAACGCAATGCACTATGCCGGTGACCTCACTACCACCATGCCTGTAGGCAAGCAGTTTACAGAGCAACAGCGTGTTGTGTGCAACATTCTTCGCAAGGCTCACCTCACAGCACTCGACAATATCAGGCCGGGTATTGAATACCGCGAGGTTCATAAGTTGGTACTTACAGAGATTGCAAAGGGCATGATTGACCTTGGATTGATGAAGGGCGACCCTATTGAGGCAACAATAAAGGGTGCTACATGTATGTTCATGCCTCATGGTCTTGGTCACATGATGGGACTTGATGTTCACGATATGGAGAACCTTGGTGAGGTATATGTAGGTTACGAGGAGGGACGCACAAAGAGCCCGCTGTTCGGTTGGAAGTCGCTACGTTTGGCCAAGGCTCTTGAACCGGGATTCGTGTTTACCGTAGAACCGGGAA
>JAGCJL010000010.1 GCA_017647975.1 Bacteroidaceae bacterium
TACTGAAAAGATGAATGCCTTTGATACAAAATTGACTGAGGCGTATGCAATTCTTGCAAAGAGCGACATCATTGAAGATAAAGTCACTGCAATGAAAAGCACACTTGCCACCATTGTTCAGCAAGCCCTTTCAATGCCAAAAGCAAGCACTGCTGATGCAGAATATTGGTATCAAATAACATCACTGCGTAGCAAAGATCTATATATAACAGCAACAGGTGAAGGAGCCGGCGTTGTTGGAAACAGTACAAGTGCTAATTTGGCAACATCCATGTGGAAGTTTGTTGCACGCGAGGACAATACATTCGATATTGTAAATCGTGATTACAATTCATACCTGAGCCCAACCGCCGAATACAATAGCCAAATTAAAACAGTCAAACAAAAACCAACTACCGGCTGGACTGTAAATTATGCCAACACTCCGGGATATTATATTATCTCTTCGGGCGAAGTACAGCTAAACCAGACTGGAGATAAACAAAGTTATAAACTCTATAACTGGAGCGATACCAACAATAAAGGTAATGACCGTACAGATACAGGCTGCCAGTTATTGATTATGGATGCTGCTGAAATCACACAACCAACCCTAACACTGACTCCTACAGAATTTACCAACAGTCAATCTACATGGAGCTATCACGGCACCACCAACAGCGGCAATTGGTATGGTAAGTTTGTTACAAACACTACACCTTCGCTAAGTGCAGAAAGTACAGATGCCAATGCTAATAATATGGGTTGGGCAAGTCATCAACCTTGGCTACAGCCCGGATACACATATAATTTCAACCTTGCAGATGGTTACATTATTACAGGATATGAGCTGACAACAAAAAATGTCAATATATCCGGTTCCGAATATGCTTGTACATTTAACTACACAACAGCTGATGGTACAGCTACAAGTACACCTCAAAGCGATGCTGAAAGTACTATAAACGTAACAGGGCTTGAAACAGATGCAATTTCACTGACTTTAGGTGAAACTGAATTGGAAAGAGCTAAAACAGGTCTTCTCATTACCAAGCTTGTGATTTACTATAAACAGGTTGCTATAAATGAACTTGTATATACCATTGATAACAGTAATGGTAATCTTTACCACAAGGATGGTGCAGCCAACCAGAGCTGGAACTGCTGCTGGAAGAGTAATACTACCCCACAGTTGCAGTTCGGTTGCGGAACTGTCAACAACATGAATTGGGCAAGCAATAGCGTACAGTTGATGACCGGAACAGTCGGAAGCGCAAACTATTCAATTACCGCTCCTGCAGGCTATGTAATTACAGAGTACACCTTTACATTTGCCAATAACGGACATAACACAGCCCTTGAACTTACAATGGACAATGGTGCTACATATACAACATCAACTACAGCACAGACCATCAGTGCAAAGAACCAGAACGCTGGCTCTGTTTCATTCCGCCTTGCTGGTAACAACGGCAACGGCGTTGTGCTTACCAACTTCACCGTAAAGGTAAAGACAAACAGTGTTGAATTACCCAAAATCAGCACCGAAGGTGATGTACACTGGTACTACATCACAAATGCTTCAACAAAAGCATACTGCGGCGGTAAGGTAATCTACTACGACAATGACATGGAGAAACTGCGTTTTGGCGACAAGACATTCAGTGCCGACCGTATATGGAGTTTCTGGGAAAATAACGGTAAACTTGCAATCAAGAACTACAAAGGTGAATACTTCGGAAAAGCCGGCCAAGGCACAGGTGGCACAACTTCGTTCGGCGTAGTTAGTGAACCGAACTACATATATACAATACAGAGTGCTCACGATTTCTTCATCATCAAGGACGATGCAGTAGAGTTGCATGCCCAGGAGGCAAACTCTGTGGTCGTACGCTGGGCTGCTGAAGCCGACGGTGCATCATTGTGGCGTTTCGACGAGGTTGACACAAGCAATCCTTTGGCAGAATTAGCAACAACAAGAGTTGTTCAAGGCAAAGTAAGTACTGGTATCGGAAATACAAACCAGCCAATCGTACGCTCAACTATACGCATCGCAGGACTTGAGGGAGATGTTGACTTCCAGGGTATCAAAGGTACATTCATAGGAACAGACAAGAATGACATCACCAATGTAAAGGCATACTTCGCTACCAATTCACGTGAGTTGTTTGTTGACCCTGACAAAAAGATGACATGGCGAGAGGAGAATGGCGAGCAGTTTGGTGAAACTGTAACTCTCAAAGAAGATGGTACATTTGCTATAACAGGAACAAAAACACTTGAACCCGGCGACTACTATCTGTGGATTACATACGACATTGCGGAAAATGCAAAAGAGGGTAATATAGTAGATGTTCAAATCACCTCATATACAGTTGATAACAAAGAGGTGACAGAGAATAATGGTAATCCCGCACACAGTGTAACAATATTCCTTTCAGAAGGTGCTGTACTGATGCCAATGGATAAGGGTTCTCTATACTATCGTATCCCTGCAATCACTGTAACAAAAGACGGCAAGCGTCTTGTAACCCTGACCGATGACCGCAAGCACCATAACAGCGACCTTCCCTCACACTGTTACCTTGTAGCACAGTATTCCGAGGATAACGGTAGAACATGGAGCGACCCTGTAACTGTTGCCGGAACTGCCGAAACAGGAGGTGATTATGGTCATGGTGATGCATCAATTGTAACCAACCGCGATAACGGTGAGATAGTAGGTATTATGACAAGTGCCGGAACATACGGTCACGGTTTCTTTGCTGGAACAGCAGCAGAGCCTCCACGTTGGAAAACAATCACAAGCCGCGATGGTGGTTTGACATGGGAAACACCTGTTGACCACACCGACGACCTCTTTGGTGCTAACTGTGATAACCCGAATACAAACACATGGCAGAGCGGATTCTCGGGTTCGGGTGCGGCACTACAAAAACGTGACGGTACTCTTGTTTCAAGCTTTGTAAACCGTCAGGCCGATAATAGCCAACATTTCTACTTCTTCATGAGTAAGGACGGTGGTCAGAGCTGGTATGTAAGCGGTACAAGCGGTACAAGCAGTGCAGATGAGCCCAAGACACTTGAACGTAACAATGGCGACCTTGCTATCAGTGTACGTGCAAGCGGTTACAACTACTACAACTACACATCGAACGACGGAGAGACATGGCACAATCCTTCACAGACACGCTTTACAAGCGGTATCTCGGGTAATGCCTGTGACGGAGAATATATGGTTTGGTGCTCTACCGTAGAGGGCAACGCTTGGAACATAGCACTTCAGACATTGCCAAATAGTGGTAGCAGACAGAATGTAAGTATCGCACTCTCTACTGACGAAGGTGCTACATTTGGTACACCAAAGACCATTTGTCCTGTAGGCTCTGCTTATAGTGCAGCAGTAGTTCTCCCCGACGGCACGCTCGGCGTTTATTACGAAGAGAACGGCGTATTCGGTGGCTTTACCATGCGTTTCGTACGCTTCTCTTTGGATTGGGCAAGTAATGGAACATACAAGTTTACAGACGACAAGCCTTTCCACCCCATTAAGTCAACTAACAAAACAACTGCAATAGAAGAGGTTGTTTCTGTTGATGACAAGGCGGCTATTTATGATCTCCAGGGACGCAAAGTCAACACAACCACAAAGGGTGGCATATATATACAGAACGGCAAGAAGTTTATCAGCAAATAAACACTTTCTGCAATATACACAAACAGCCCGACCATTGCGGTCGGGCTGTTTTTCTTCTATCAAACCAAAAGCATAATCTTTTTGTTCTACATTGGTAAAAGCCTATAAAAAACAATTACCATGAGACAAAAGATTATTTTTACAGTTATTCTAAGTGCCATGATTTTTATTGCTCAGGCACAAATTTCTCCGGAACAATACAGTGCAACACACAGCGACAGCTGTTGGTATTTCACATTCGACTATCCTACGCCAAAAATCAGTTCAAACACAGGAATGGTCATCGTAACCCACCTGTGTACCCCCGATACCTGTATAAGTTCAGCAACACGCCACCTGCAAGGAAAAAGATATGCCCGAAGATATATAAAGAGGTATGGAACCGATTCCATTCCCGACAATAATTGGAACAGTTGCTGTATTGCAATTCCCGAAACAGCCATTAACGATACTATATACGGAGTAACTTATTGCGAATACAGTAACAGAAAAAATAGTTACCAAACATACGACACTGTTGCTATATGCATGCCACAGACACCACCGATGAGCAATCACAGAGTAACACCGGCAAGAAGCATTGCCGATCATCTGGCCATGGAACATCCGCATGTAAAAAGTATCAGATATTACACACCGCTGACCGCTGAGAATGCAAAGGAGATGGATGTCACCCCTTCAGTGGTACGCTATCGCACAAACAGCAACAAGCTCAACACTGAATACCTAATGAATGCTAACAACATTGATGAACTTATGAGCATTATAGATGATGTTCTCAGCGACAGTACAACACACCTTGAAGCCATACAGTTTGTTGGTTACACATCGCCTGACGGCAGCGAAAAGAACTCAACAGACTTAGGGTATGCACGTGCAGCAGCACTACGTAACCATGTAATGAGACATCACCACCTGCCTGATTCTATTTTTGAAGTTGCCGACGGAGGTAATAATTGGAATTTTATTTATGACGATATAAGGTCTATGAATATTCGTGGAGGAGAGGAGTTGATTACCAAACTAAAAGCCGAGCCGTCATCGCAGAAGCGAGAGATTATATTAAAAAGATACGATGGCGGACGATTATATACCCAACTTACCGATAAGATGTTCCCGGCACATCGCATAGCATGTTGTACCGGAATTTATTACCAAAACGACCCAGACAGTACAGCTATAGCCCTCAATGAGATTGTTGATGAACTTACCAATAACCCACACCCTGATTACCGCAAACTTATAAACAGATTGAAACACTACCGCGATGACCCCAGAGTTCTGAACATGCAAGGAGTTCTTGAATACAGAAGACACCATAGACATGCTGCAGAAAAGGCATTTACCAAAGCTGCCGCAATGGGAGATGAGCAGGCACTGACAAACCTGCGTATTGTGGAAGCAAACAAAAGAAAAGAGTAAAAACCCTGTTTATTTTCACCACAAAAAAGTTCTTTACAGCAAAGCAATATTAAAAAGTGTAAAACCAATCTACTTTTTGCACACTTTACACACCTTTGTGCAAAATAAATATTACTTTTGTACAAAATCAAACAACAAACATGTACAAAATGAAAAAGATTATTTTTACACTACTTTGTGCAATGACATTCTCATTGACAACTTTTGCACAGGATTTGAACTCAAACGGTGATAACATTCTCGGTGAATATTTGAGCATCAAGGATGGTGGCAAGAGTAAAATCAAAATTACAAAAGAGGCTGACGGCACATACACCGCACAGGTTTACTGGGTGGAGAGAGCATTGGATGCCAACGGCAACAAACGCAAGGACGTAAAGAACCCCGACAAGAGCCTGCGTAATGTAGATCTTGACAAGGTTATCCTTATCAAGGGACTCAAGTATGACGCTAAGGACAAGGAGTGGACCGATACAAAAATCTACGACCCGGGAAGCGGTAAAATCTACAGTGTAGATATCGAATTCAAGGATGCAAAAACATTGAAGGTATATGGTAACATCTTGGGAATAGGCAAGACTGTCTATTGGACAAGAATTGAGGAGTAAAACAACAAAACAAACAAAGCAGGAATCACTCCTGCTTTGTTTGTTTAATTGCCCTACATGGAACACCCACCGCAATAGAATCAGACGGTATATCGCGATTCACAAGACTACCGGCACCTATTGTCACATTATCTCCTATCCTAACCCCAGGAAGCACTGTAACACCGGCACCAATCCACACGTTATCCCCGACAGTTATCGGGTAGGCATACTCAAGACCTTTATTGCGCTGTTCCGCATCTACCGGATGACCCGCAGTTGTAAAGCAGCAGTTTGGAGCTACAAACACGTTATCCCCGAAAACAACAGGAGCCGCATCGAGTATCACAAGATTATGGTTTGCATAGAAATTATCTCCAAGAGATATATTGCATCCATAGTCACACCAGAATGAAGGTTCGATAATAAAATCCCCCTTTGCCTTGCCAATTATACTACGCAATATAGATTTACGCTCCTCTACCGCCTCATAAGGCATCGTATTATACTTCTGGCACAATTTCTTGCAAGCGTTCCTCTCTGCTATAAGACCCGCGTCGTTGTTGGCATCGTACAGCTCACCACGCAACATCTTTTCTCTTTCGGCAGACATAGCAGGTCAGTTTACAAAAACGCAATCGAAATATTCATCAAAAATAGCCTTTGCTGCATCAAGTTGTTCGGGAGTATTTTCCTTGACACCCTTCAACTTGTACTCCATTCCAAGAGGCTCATATTTGTGGGCACCAAGAGTGTGATAAGGCAACACCTCGACACGCTTTATCATATCGTAATTTCTGAAATGCTCACCAAGAGCACGGATATCCTCTTCAAATGCACTATACCCCTGTACAAGGACATAACGCAACCAGAAAGGACGACCATTATCCTGTAGCCACTTTGCAGTTTTCAGTGTCTGCTCGTTGCTACGTTCAGTAAGAGTCTTGTGACGTTCCGGATTGAATTGCTTTACATCAAGCAATACAAGGTCAACTAAAGAGAATAGTTCTTCAA
>JAGCJL010000011.1 GCA_017647975.1 Bacteroidaceae bacterium
GTATATCGATTACAAAGATCCCGAATTCTTGTAGAAATTCTTGAATGAGCAGGGTAAGCTTCTTCCCCGTCGCATTACAGGTACTTCTTTGAAGTTCCAGCGTCGTATTGCTCAGGCTGTTCAGCGTGCACGCCACTTGGCTTTGCTGCCTTTTGTTACTGACATGATGAAATAATAGGAGGAATAATTATGGAGCTAATATTGAAAGAAGACGTAATCAACTTGGGTTACAAAGACGATATCGTTAAGGTAAAAGACGGTTATGGCCGTAATTATTTGATCCCTACAGGCAAGGCTATCATTGCAACTGAGTCTGCAAAGAAAGTACTTGCTGAGAACTTGAAGCAGCGTGCTCACAAGTTGGCTAAGATTAAGGCTGACGCTGAGGAACTCGCTAAGAAGTTCGAGGGTGTTGCATTGACAATCGCAACTAAGGTTAGTGCTACAGGTGCTGTCTACGGTTCAGTTGGTGCAATTCAGATCGCTGAGGAGCTTGCTAAGCTTGGCTTGGAGGTTGATCGTAAGATCATCGCTGTTGAGTCTGCTAAGGAGATCGGCTCTTACACAGCAACAGTAAGACTTCACAAAGAGGTTTCAGTTAAGGTTCCCTACACTGTAGTGGCTGAGGCTGAATAATCATTACTGATAAAGAATAATTGAATGTGCATCAGGTAACTGATGCACATTTTTTTTAGATTACAATGATAGTGTGAAAGATTTGTAATGGAAGGTATGGAGATAAAAATCAGGAAAGCAGTTTCCGATGATGCGGAGTTTATTGCTCTTGTTGTTGCCATGGCACTTGGAGGCGATGAGGAACATAAACTGTATAAGGTTTTTAAAGAGCTGTCAGGACGTGAAAATACACAGTATAGCTATTGCAACACATTGATTGCTGAAGTGGCAGGAAAACCGGCTGGGGCGATTGTAGGCTATGATGGCGGTTGTCTCAAAGAACTGCGTATACCGATATTTGAACTTATACGTAAGCATACAGGTGAGGTTATTGAGATTGAGGATGAAACAGAGGCCGGAGAATTCTATCTTGATTCATTGGCGGTGCTTCCTGAATACCGCTCTTGTGGAGTGGGGCGTATGTTGCTCTGTGCCATGCGTGATATGGCTATTGAGACCGGATATGAAAAGGTAGGCCTGATAGTGGATTTTGATAATCCTCGTGCCGAGGCTCTATATAGTTCCTTGGGCTTTGAAAGGGTTGGAAGAAAAAGATTCCTTGGTCATCCAATGTGGCATTTGCAGTATAGCAGATAACAATAAAAAGAGCAACATCTCATTGAATGTTGCTCTTTTTATTGTTATATAATTTCTTGGCTGTTACTTGCTGAAGTTTTCAACCTTGAAGTTTGAAATCTTGCTACGGAATATACCTGTTTTTTCAAGTGGGAATACAAGGGTGCGTACATAATACATCTTGTCTTTACCGCCTTCATTGTGATATATTGTCTGTTTATTTAGTGTCTCAACAAGTTTGCCGTTGATGTAAAGGCTTGTCTCTTCCTTGTTGCCACAGATCTTTACATGTGCCTTTTCGCCGGGGTAGAACTTGAAGTTGAATGTGTTCAAGTAGCCGTCGCGTGCAAAGCCTATTTTACCTTCAATAGGGTCGGCAAGGTAGAATATACCGTCGCGTGACCAAGTGAGATAAGAACCTTTACGCTCGTTGTTGAAGAAGATATCGAATGATACACTGTAATCCCAACCAATCTCTCTTATACCGGTCTCTTCGGCGAGGTTTGTCTTAGCTTTGAGTGTAGGGTATTCCATGATTGTTCTCTTCTCGCCACTAAAACGTCCTGCAATATTCACTCCGGGGGCATCGCTTAATGCAAGACGTGCCTTGTCGAATTCTTCAAAAGGAACAGTTGGTTTTGCACCGGTCCACATTTTTACAGCCATTGTTTGCATTGCTGGAAATACGCGATAGTGTATATCCTTAATGCTGATACCGTTGCCAGCATGGTCGTTCCACACTGCGAATGAGCCTCCCTTGATTTGTGGATGTTTCTCTGCGAATGTCTGATTACCTATAACTGCCGGTGTCCAGTTGTTATAGAGGTTATGGCAGTTGAGATAGTCATAATAGTATCCAGCTGCTGGAACAATATATGTCCAGCCGTCGGGGATGCTTATAACATCATAACCGAGGTTTATCATATCGGTTGGGTCGGCATAGCCGTTGTACCATTCGTACATGAGGACATTCTCAACCTTTACTGGTGTGTTGCCTTTTGCATGGGTTAAAGCACCCCATACGCAAGCCTGTTTGCCGTATTTCTCTGCTGTACGTATGCAGAAATCAGTGAAATAACGGAATTTTTCCACAACGGCTGTGTCACGGTTTGAATATTCGTCTGTTCCTACATGGAAACGGGGGCCACGGAATACTGGTTCTTCGCCACCGAGATACTCCTTGAAGAGTGAATCGATAAATGTGTAAGTTGACTCATTGAAAAGATCAAGGTGGTCAAGGCCGTACTCCTTGCTGCCAAGTTCGGGGCGGTAGTGAACGAATGCCAATGAGTGTGCCGGAACGTCTATCTCCGGAATAATTTCAACTCCTACCTTCTCGGCATGCTTCTGCAACTCAATGAACTCCTCCTTGGTATAATAGCCGTCACGTGATGCAAGACCGGGGAAATAATCGCTCTCAAGACGGAAACCCGAAGGTGTCTTGCTCCAGTCGTGGTTGAAATACTGCTTGAAGGCATTGTCGTTTAAGTGTATGTGGAATGTGTTCATCTTGTAGTATGCCATGAAATCAACATATTCATGTAGGAAACTGATTGGGATGAACTTGCGGCCACAGTCAAGCATGAAGCTACGCATAGGGTAGTCGGGGTAGTCAATGATGCTTCCCTTTGGTAGTTTATTACCGCCATTCTGCTCTGTTATCTGCAGAATGGTGCGTGTTGCCCAAATTGCAGCACGTCTGCTGTTTGCTTTTATGGTGACTCTGTTACTTATGTTTACGCTATAAGCCTCGTCATTTAATTTCTTGTTGTTTTCAAGTGTAATAGAAATATCGCCTTTTGCGGCTTTTCCTTCAATGACCTGTAGTTGTACACCGGTCATCTTCTTGAAATCCTCGGCAAAGATATTTGCAACCTCAGCAAGCTCGGGCTGTTGTTGTGGATACACAACCTTGCTGTTTTCTGTTATTTCAAACATTCCTGTACTACCAATCCATTCGCGTATTTCGGGAATGACAAAAGGTTTTACATTTTTTACTGTGGCAAAAACAGATGCCGGTATCAGCATCATAATCATTGCCATGGCAAGGGATAGAAATCTTTTCATCATATCAATAGGTTTTTATTAGTAATGTATTGTTTTTGCGAAAATAATAAAAAAAAACGAATTATAAAAATCGCTGTTTTAACGCTTTTTGCTTAACTCCCAGAATGAAACAGCCGCAGCTGCTGTAACATTGAGAGAATCCACTCCATGAAACATTGGGATGCGTACAACATAGTCGGCTGCTGATATGGCTTCTGCAGGCAGGCCGTCGCCCTCGGTTCCCATTATTATTGCAATCTTGGGAATTGTTTTCAGTTGTGGATCATCAATGGAAACGGAATTATCGCTTAATGCCATTGCAATGGTCTTGAATCCTAAATTCTTGATATCTTCAATGTCGTCAATCCATGTCCATGGAACAAGGAATACTGACCCCATGGATACACGTACTGCACGTCGGTTAAGAGGATCACATGAGTTTCGTGTCAAAAGTACAGCATCTATGCCTAATGCCGCAGCCGAACGAAATATAGCTCCTATATTTGTTGTGTCAACAACCCCGTTTATAATTACTGTGCGAACAGCGTTTTTGCATATTGAATCTATAGACTCTTCGCAAGGGCGTTGCATGGCACAGAGTACACCACGTGTCAGCTTGTAACCGGTTAATTTACAAAGTAGTTCGCGATCTCCTGTATATATAGGAATATCTTCACAACGTGCGATAATGTCGGCAGCATCACCTGTGATGTGACGCTCCTCGCACAGCAGTGCTACAGGCTTGTAACCTTTGCGTAATGCAACGTCTATAACCTTTGGACTTTCGGCTATGAAAATACCTTTCCCCGGTTCGTACTTTTTGCGTATCTCGGCTTCGGTGAGTGAACTGAATATCTCTACACCGGGGTGGGTAAGTGATGTTATTCTTATTATAGACATTGTGTTAATTGTTTTCTCATAGTGAATGTAGTGTACAAAAATAGTCCATTTAGATTGTATTGTAAAGATATTTTAGAAAAAGAATCTTAATCTTTGTATCTATGATTGTTTTGTGAGATTGCAGGTTGCGGTATGTTTGTATTTTCAAAAATCTTTCTTCTGACAATCAAGCCGAGATACCTCTCTGCGTAGAGAATAGTTATAATACACCCGTATATTCATCTACCGTATGTGTTGTGTTCGCTGCTCACATAAGCTAACAGCGTTATTGTCATTGAACCCACATATTAGGAATTTCAAAGAGATTTTTTATGCTTTTTCTTTTGTGGTAGAATGCATGAGTGAGTAAATGAAATACCCCCGAAACTCTTTCAGGGGTATTTATGTGACGATTATCCTATTTTGTTCTGTATAATCTTTAAGTTTTATTTAAAGTTCTCGAAAAGTTTCTCCCACTCGTCGTGAAGTGCCTGTATTGATGGAAATACGAGGTTTGCTCCGGCGTCGGTGAGTACTTTCGCATCAAGAGGGCCTGTATTTGCCGCTACGGTGAACAGTTCTGCTGCAACGCCTGCAGTAACACCAAGTGGAGCATTTTCTACCACGATAACCTCATTGGGAGCAAAACCACCTTTCTCCAATGCCAGCAAATAGGGGTCGGGGAAGGGTTTTCCTCGTTTTACATTGAAACTGCTTATGATGTGCTTCTCGTCAAACAGCCCCGGGAAATTGCTCTGCACTCTGTCAAGCAGTGCTGGGGTTCCTGAGCCGGTGACAATCATAGGTGTCAGTCCGCAAGCCTTTACCTTCTGTACAAGCTCTATTGCTCCCTGCATGCGTGGAGTAGGTGGGTAGGTATCAAAGATATCGCACTTGGCTTTGCACAATGTCTCTATGAGTTCCTGTGTGGCTGGCTTTCCGAACTGTGCGAGGCTGGCGGTGTTGATGGTGTCGGCACCGGTGCGTCCTTCGTTCATATATACATCTTCCCGTGAGAAGTTAAAGCCAGCATCGGTCATCACCTTTGACCACGCGTCGGCATGGTAGGGCATGGAGTCAAACAGCACACCGTCCATATCGAACAATACAGCACGCAACTGCATGGTGCTGTGACCACGCAGTTGCATATATGATTCAATGGATTTTCTGTAGTCCATTAGAGTCTTGCACGGATAGCCTTGCTCTCTTCCTCGTAACCAGGCTTGTCGAGCAATGCGAACATGTTTTTCTTGTATGCCTCTACACCTGGCTGGTTGAATGGGTTCACACCAAGAACGTAGCCGCTGATACCGCAACCAATCTCAAAGAAGTATAGCAACTGACCAATGTAGTATGCATTGAGCTCAGGTATTGAGATACGGATGTTGGGTACACCACCGTCAACGTGTGCAAGCTGTGTACCAAGCTCTGCCATCTTGTTTACCTCATCGACATGCTTGCCTGCGAGGAAGTTCAAACCGTCGAGGTTCTCCTCGTCGCTTGGAACAGTGAGTGAACTGTTAGGCTTCTCTATAGAAAGAACAGTCTCAAAGATTGTTCTCTCGCCTTCCTGAATCCACTGGCCCATTGAGTGAAGGTCGGTTGTGAAATCAACAGATGCGGGGAAGATACCCTTGTTCTCCTTACCTTCGCTCTCGCCGTAGAGCTGTTTCCACCATTCTGATGTGAAGTGGAGTTTTGGCTGGTAGTTTACGAGAATCTCAATCTTCTTGCCGTCGGCATAGAGTGCATTACGTGTAGCAGCGTACATTGCAGCGATATTCTCCTCGAATGGTACTTCGGGAGCACAAGCCTTCTCCATGTCGCATGCACCGTTTACCAAAGCCTCGATGTCGAAGCCTGCAACAGCTATAGGCAACAGACCTACAGGAGTGAGAACAGAGAAACGACCACCTACATTGTCGGGGATAATGAAACTCTTGTAACCTTCTTTGTCTGCTGTTACGCGAGCAGCACCCTTAACTGCGTCTGTGATTGCAACAATAACCTTGCTTGCAACCTCTTTGCCACGCTGTTCTTCGCACTGTTTCTTCAAAAGACGGAATGCAAGAGCTGTTTCGGTTGTTGTACCTGATTTTGATATGTTGATAACACCGAACTTCTTACCTTTGAGGAACTCTGTAAGCTCGCTCAAATAATCCTCGCTGATATTATGACCTGCAAAGATTACGCGTGGGTTGGTGTTGTCGTTCATGAGTGCAGCAAAGTTATTGCTCAATGCTTCAATGACTGCACGTGCACCAAGATAGCTACCACCGATACCGGCAACAACTACAACTTCGCAGTTTTCGCGGAGTGTCTGTGCTGTAGCGTTGATGTCGGCAATGTGCTCTTTTGTTATTGAAGATGGAAGGTGCAACCAGCCGAGGAAATCGTTTCCGGGGAGTGTGCCCTCTTCAAGTGCCTTCTGAGCATTCTTCACCTGTGGCTCAAGAGCCATAATCTGTTCGCGTGTTACAAATCCTGTAACCTTGTCAATGTTTAATGATATATTTTTCATCGTTGTATTTTATTATTACCTTGATTATTTGAATGAGTCTGTCAATAGCTTAATCTCTATTACCGGTGAGATACCTTCGTACAAGATGTTATATACAGCGTCAATGATAGGTGTGTTGATACGGTAGTATTCGTTGATTTCCTTGATACATTTTGCTGCATAATATCCCTCGGCAATCATCTCCATCTCAATCTGGGCATTCTTTACAGAGTAACCCTTACCAATCATGCTACCAAAAACACGGTTACGGCTGAACTTTGAGTATCCGGTAACAAGCAGGTCACCCATGTAAACTGAATCGTTGATTGTACGCTCTATAGGGTGAACGACGCTAAGGAAGCGGTTCATCTCAATGGCTGCGTTGGACATGAGTACAGCCTGGAAGTTATCACCGTATTTAAGTCCGCTGCATATACCGGCTGCAATGGCGTAGATGTTCTTTAGTACAGAACCATACTCAATACCCACAACATCATCGCTAACCGATGTCTTGATGAAGCTGCTGCCCAATTTTTTTGCAAACTGCTTTGCATGGTCAATGCTTGAACAACCTACGGTAAGGTATGAGAGACGTTCGAGTGCAACCTCTTCGGCATGACAGGGACCTGCAATGGCCGCAATATTCTCGTAAGGTACTTTATATACCTTGTTGAAATACTCCGATATGATAAGGTTCTCATCGGGAACGATACCTTTAATGGCATTCACGATGAATTTGTCCTCGAGGTTTGCCTTCAGCTTCTTGAGGTGGTTCTTGAGATAGGGCGAAGGTGTCACGAACACCAGAATATCGCTCTCTTTAACAACCTTGTTGATGTCCGACGAGAAGTTGATTCTGTTGGTGTCGAACTTTACAGCCGAGAGATAAGCAGGGTTGTGTCCCAATCGCTTGAAATCCTCGATGCGGTCATCGCGTCTGATGTACCAGTTAATGGTCTCGACATTGTTGAGCAGAATCTTTGCAATAGCAGTAGCCCAACTGCCACCACCCATTATGGCAACCTGTTTGTTGGAAAGTTCCATAGTCTATTGTTTTAGTTATGCCAATTTCTCAATCCATGCGGCAACGTCATTTACCGAAGGATTGGTGTAACCGAGCTTGAATTTCTTGTTTATGCCACCAATCTCCATCTGTACCTTCTGTGGGTTTGCACCCTTGAGGTCATTTACAAGGTTGTATCCGGCTTTGTGCAATACGGGAACCCACTCCTCGGGTACACCTATAACAGCAAACGCTGCGGCGTTGTCCTTGGGCACCTTTTTTTCGGGACGCATCTGTGGGAAGAACAAAACTTCCTGAATAGTTGTCTGGCCTGTCATGAGCATTGCAAGACGGTCCATACCAATACCCATACCAGATGTTGGAGGCATACCATACTCAAGTGCACGGACAAAGTCCTTGTCAATGAACATAGCCTCGTCATCGCCCTTCTCGCTAAGACGCAACTGCTCCTGGAAACGTTCAGCCTGATCAATTGGGTCATTAAGCTCGCTGTATGCGTTACACAACTCCTTACCATTAACCATAAGCTCGAAACGCTCTGTGAGGTCTGGGTTCTCGCGGTGACGTTTGCAGAGAGGTGACATCTCTATGGGGTAGTCTGTGATGAATGTTGGCTGTATGTAGTTGCCCTCGCAGAACTCGCCAAAGATCTCATCGATGAGTTTGCCTTTACCCATTGTCTCATCAACCTCGAGCTTCAACTCCTTGCAGATAGCAAAGATTTCCTCTTCGCTCTTGCCGTTGAGGTCGTAGCCGGTGAACTCCTTGATAGAGTCGAGCATTGTCACGCGACGGAAAGGTGCTTTGAAACTGATGATATGTTCGCCAACCTTTACTTCTGTTGTGCCGTTTACGTCAAGGGCAATCTTCTCAAGCATCTGCTCTGTAAAGCACATCATCCAGTTGTAGTCTTTGTATGCAACATAAATCTCCATACATGTGAACTCTGGGTTGTGTGTACGGTCCATACCCTCGTTGCGGAAGTTCTTAGAGAACTCATATACACCCTCGAAACCACCTACAATAAGACGTTTCAAGTATAGCTCATTAGCGATACGCAAGTACAAAGGAATGTCCAATGCGTTGTGGTGTGTAATGAACGGACGTGCAGCTGCACCACCGGGGATAGACTGCAATACAGGTGTTTCAACTTCCATGTATCCCTTTGAATTGAAGAACTCTCTCATTGAGGTGTATATCTTGTTACGCTTGATAAAGATTTCTTTTACATCGTCGTTTACAACAAGATCGACATAACGCTGACGATAACGGAGTTCGGGATCCTCGAACTTGTCATACGCAACACCATCTTTATATTTTACGATAGGCAATGGACGAATGCTCTTTGAAAGCATTGTGATTTCCTTGGCGTGTACTGTAATCTCGCCTGTCTGTGTGCGGAACACAAAACCTTTGATACCTACAAAGTCACCAATGTCGAGCAATCTCTTGAAGAGAACGTTGTAAGTATCCTTGTTCTCGCCGGGGCAGAGGTCATCACGTGTGATATATACCTGTACACGGCCTTTTGAGTCCTGAAGCTCCATGAATGATGCCTTACCCATTACGCGGCGGCTCATCATACGACCTGCGATGCATACTTCGCGTGGCTCATCCTCGTCCTTGAATTCTGCAATGATATCTGTTGAGAATGCATTTGTGGGGTACTCTGCTGCGGGATATGGCTCTATACCCATGTTACGCAATTCGGCAAGTGCCTCGCGGCGTACAATCTCCTGTTCGCTAAGTTCTAAAATGTTCATCTTTATATTGTTTTTATATTAGTTTCTTGAAATAATCTATAGTATATCTCAAACCTTCTTCAAGTTTTATCTTTGGTTCCCAACCAGCAAGTTCTTTGTTTGCAAGCGTGATATCCGGTTTTCTCTGTCGTGGATCATCCTGTGGCAGTGGTTCAAAGATAATCTTTGATTTTGAGCCGGTCATTTCTATGACTTTCTCGGCAAGTTCAAGCATTGTGAACTCTCCAGGGTTACCTATATTAACAGGCCCTGTAAACTCATTTCGTGTATTCATCATGCGTACCATGCCTTCCACAAGGTCATCGACATATTGGAAACTGCGTGTCTGCTTGCCATCGCCGTAAATGGTGATGTTTTCTCCTTTAAGAGCCTGAACAATGAAGTTTGAAACAACACGTCCGTCGTTCATGCTCATACGTGGACCGTATGTGTTGAAGATGCGTATGATTTTGATATTCAGGTTATTCTGTCTGTGGTAGTCCATAAACAGTGTCTCGGCACAACGTTTGCCCTCATCGTAGCATGAACGTATGCCAATAGGGTTTACGTTTCCCCAATATTCTTCAACCTGCGGATGTATATTCGGGTCGCCATAGACTTCACTTGTCGATGCCTGAAGAATCTTTGCTCCTACACGCTTGGCAAGGCCGAGCATGTTCATTGAACCAATGACACAAGTCTGTATTGTCTTTACCGGGTCATGTTGGTAATGTACTGGTGATGCAGGACATGCAAGGTTGTATATTTCATCAACCTCGGCTGTGTATGGCTGTGTTATGTCATGGCGTACAAGCTCAAAATGGTCGTTGCCAATGAGGTGACGTATGTTGTCTTTACTACCGGTAAAGTAGTTGTCAAGACAAATGACATCGTTTCCCTCGTTAAGCAATCTCTCACAAAGGTGTGAACCAATGAAGCCTGCTCCTCCTGTTACAAGTATTCTTTTCATAATTATTCAAAAGTGGCCTCTCCGGAACCAATCATGTTACCGTCGATAAAGATATAAGCCTCGTATTTACCTTTTTGTAAAATTTCCTCGATATTCCAATAGAGTGTCACAGTTTGTTCCTCTCCTGTGTATTCAATATTCTTGCTCATTGAGAAATGAACCTCTCTGTTCTCATATATGAAAATATTTCTATTGCTCTTATAAAGGGGTTCCTGGTCAGGTTGTATTATGCGTACATACGCTTTTTTTTCTCCTGTCTTTGCTGTGATGTTCTTGCTGATTGTGAAATTCACCTCAATCTGCTTGGCACGTTTGATGCTCTTGGTCTCAGTACCATTGTTACGCAATAAGGAGAGTCTTACAGCTGTAGCATCAAGCTGTGAAGCAAGTGTGACTTTCTTGCTGAGTGCTTTTTTCTCTTCGGCAAGGTTGTCTATTTGTTTCGATGCCTCGTTGTATTTGTTGCGTACAGCCTGATTCTCTTTCTTTAGTGATTCATTTTCACGGTTAAGAGAATCAATCTGTATGACATAACTCTTGAGGACACTGCGTACAGTTCTCAACTCCTTCTTCAATCGTGTTATCTCGGCAGCACTTGTAGCCTTGGTGTGCTCAAGTTCTTCGAGCAACTGTTGTGTACGCAACTGCTCACGCTCGAGTTTGTATTTGAGCGAGTCGTTGTTTATGCGTATTATAAGTTCGTCATATTGTACCTGTGCTGTAGTGAGGTCATTCAACATCTCCTCACGCTCAAGTGCCATAAGCTCTTGTGCTTCGACATTTCTTGCCTCGCTATTACGTAGTTCCTGCCACAGATAGAATCCGAGACCGGCCAAAACGACTATCAACAGACTGAGTATAATGATAACTGCACGTTTCATATCACGTATTTACTTTAATGTTATTTTGAAAGCTTCATGATGCTCTCTTTAAGCATTGCAATCTTCTCTGTTGCATCAGACTGTTTCTTACGCTCTATTGCAATAATCTTCTCGGGAGCTTTGCTCACAAAGTTGGGGTTGTTGAGCTTTGCCTCAACGCTCTTCAGGAATTTCTCGTGGTAAGCCAACTCTTCCTGCATCTTGGCAATTTCTGCATCCTTGTCTATGAGTGACCCCATTGGTACAGCAAACTCTGTTGTTCCTACACGGAAAGATGTTGCAGTATCATCGGGTGTGGTAACATTTTCAATAGATGTAAGGTTAGCCATCTTTGTCAGAATACACTCCAAACCGGCAACTGGCGATTCACCAACAATCTGTAATGATAGTGGTTCGCGTGGCGAGAGGTTCTTCTGCTGGCGTATTGCACGTATATTACCAATAACGTCTTTCAATGTAGCAACTTGTGCAAGGAATTTCTCGTTATGTTCTGCAACAAGTTCCTTTACGCTCTGAACCATAAGGCTCTCTCCATCTTTACGCTCCTGGATATTCTGCCACAACTCCTCGGTGATGAATGGCATGAATGGATGTAGCAGACGCAAAAGTTCATCAAAGAACTTGAGTGTCGCATTATATGTGACAGCATCGATTGGTGAACCGTATGCAGGTTTAATCATCTCAAGATACCAAGCCGAGAATTCATCCCAGAAGAGTGAATATACATTCATCAGGGCTTCGTTCAAGCGGTATTTGCCAAAGAGGTCTTCAATCTCTGTAGCCGATTTTGACAATGTCTCTTTGAAATATTCAACTGCTATACGTGAACTTTCGGGCTGTTCAATATCCTCGCTTACATTCCAGCCTTTTACAAGACGGAATGCGTTCCATATCTTATTACAGAAGTTACGGCCTTGCTCGCAAAGACTCTCATCAAAGAGAATGTCGTTTCCAGCAGGAGCTGAAAGCATGATACCCATACGTACACCGTCGGCACCATAACGTGCAATGAGGTCGAGTGGGTCGGGGCTGTTACCAAGAGATTTACTCATCTTGCGTCCTAACTTGTCGCGAACGATACCTGTGAAATATACATTCTTGAATGGCATCTCTCCCTGATACTCATAACCGGCCATAATCATACGTGCTACCCAGAAGAAGATGATATCCGGGCCTGTTACAAGGTCGTTGGTGGGGTAGTAGTAGCTAATCTCTTTGTTTCCTGGGTCAAGAATACCGTTAAATAGAGATATTGGCCACAACCATGAACTGAACCAAGTGTCAAGAGCATCTTCGTCATGCTTCAACTCTTCGGCAGTGATATTTTCGTATCCGGGAATAGCCTGTGCAAGCTTGAGTGCCTCTTCGCGGCTCTCGGCAACAACATATTTCTCTTCAGCACCCTCTGCTGTGGGCAAGAAGTATGCAGGGATACGGTGTCCCCACCAAAGCTGACGGCTGATACACCAGTCCTGAATGTTTGACAACCAGTTGTTGTATGTTGTCTTGTATTTTGTGGGATAGAATTTTAATTTGTCTTCCATTACAGGTGGGAGAGCAATATCAGCAAAGTGCTGCATTCTCAAGAACCACTGCATGCAGAGACGTGGCTCTACAGCGGTGTCGGCATTACGCTCTGAATAACCGACCTTATTGTCGTAATCCTCAACCTTTTCAAGCAAACCTGCATCGGCAAGGTCTTTTGCAATGATAGCACGAACTTCCATACGATCCATGCCGACATACATACCTGCAGCCTCGCTCAAAGTAGCATCGGCATTGAAGATGTCTATTGTCTCAAGGTTGTGTGTCTTGCCCAACATGTAGTCGTTAGTGTCGTGTGCAGGAGTTACTTTCAAACAACCTGTACCGAACTCAATTTCTACATAACGGTCCTCGATTACAGGAATAACGCGGTTTACAAGAGGTACTATAACGTTTTTACCTTTCAACCAAGTATTCTTTGGGTCTTTTGGATTGATACACATTGCAGTATCACCCATGATTGTTTCTGGACGTGTAGTAGCAACAACGGCATAACGTCTGCCCTCTGCATCGCGGTGAAGTATCTGATGTTTTACAGTGGGATCAAAAGCGTCGGTTGCAGCAAGTGTCACAGCATCAGCCTCTTCGCCGTCGGTAGAACCGGCTGCTTCATCCACATAGTATTTCAAATAGTAGAGCTTGCTCTTCTCTTCCTTATATATAACCTCTTCGTTGCTCAATGCAGTCTGGGCCTTTGGGTCCCAGTTCACCATACGCAAGCCACGATAGATAAGTCCTTTGTTGTAAAGGTCGCAGAATACTTTGATGACACTCTCGCTACGAACCTCATCCATTGTGAACGAAGTGCGGTCCCAATCACATGATGCACCAAGTTTACGCAACTGTTTCAGAATGATACCGCCATGTTCGTCGGTCCAATCCCAAGCGTGCTTTAGGAACTCTTCGCGTGTCAGCTCGCTCTTCTTTATTCCCTGCTCGGCAAGTTTCTTAACAACCTTAGCCTCGGTTGCGATAGATGCATGGTCGGTACCCGGTACCCAGCAAGCATTTTTTCCCAACATTCTTGCACGGCGTACAAGAATATCCTGAATTGTATTGTTAAGCATGTGACCCATGTGTAGCACACCGGTAACATTGGGTGGTGGAATCACAATGGTGTATGGTTCTCTCTCATCGGGTTCCGAATGGAAAAGATTGTTCTTCATCCAATATTCGTACCATTTTTCCTCAACCTCTGCGGGTATGTAAGTGCTTGCTAAGCTCATAATTTATGTAATGTTTTTTTATTTTATAGACTAAATCCAATTAAATGCAATTTATGCTAACTGCAAAGTTAATTCTTATTATTAAATTATTTATCTTTGTAGCCGAAAAATTTACAAATTATGCATAGTAGAAGCGAAATATTAGATGCTTTCAGCCGTTTTTTGGATGTTCTTGACGAATTACGTGAAAAATGTCCTTGGGATAGAAAGCAGACAAACCAAAGTTTGAGACCGAATACTATTGAGGAGTGTTATGAACTTTCCGATGCTCTTGTAGATGATGATACTCCAAATATCTGTAAGGAGTTGGGTGACGTTATGTTGCATGTGGCGTTTTATGCAAAGATTGCTCAAGAGAAAGGACAATTTGATTTAAAAGATGTTTGTGACCGTCTTTGTGATAAGTTGATATACCGTCATCCGCATGTCTTTGGAGAGGTTGTAGCGGAGACAGCCGGTGAGGTTTGCAAGAATTGGGAGCAGTTGAAGATTACCGAGAAAGACGGTAATCGCAGTATTCTAAGTGGAGTGCCTAACTCTATGCCATCATTGATAAAGGCTTATCGCATGCAGGAGAAGGCCGCAAACGTTGGCTTTGATTGGGATAAGAAAGAGGATGTTTGGGCTAAGGTAAAAGAGGAGATTGCAGAACTTGAAGCGGAGATGTTGAAAGGTGACAAGGAGAAGAGTGAAAAGGAGTTTGGAGACCTGTTGTTCAGCCTTGTTAATGCAGCACGTCTGTACGATATAAATCCTGATAATGCTCTTGAAATGACGAACAGTAAATTTCGTAGTCGTTTCTCGTATGTTGAGGAGAATTCCTTTAAACAGGGACGTAATCTTCGTGATATGTCTCTCTCTGAGATGGATGCACTTTGGGAAGAGGCGAAGAAAATAGAGAACAGATAACAGATTGCAGAGAAGAGATAATAGATATCCCCAATGTAAACGCGTTTACATTGGGGATTGTTGTTTCATCTCTTATGGAATGGATGTGGCCCTCTTGGATCTTGGGGTCTTTCTCTTCTCTCCTCTTTCCTGTCACCTTGTGGAGGTGGTGGCAGCATCTTCTTCATAAGATCCCTCTGGAATGATTTTTCGGCAAACTTTATTCTATTGAGCTTGCATGGGGATATTACTTTAAGGAATTTCTCTATGTACTGTTTTTCTAATTTGGCGATTCCTATTTTTACATCAGCCATTTCGTAAATCAGTTTGTGACATTGTTCCTCGGTCAACTCTTTGCCCGGCTTGAAATTCAGCTCTTTTCTTATCTCATGTTCCATTTCAAATTGTTTCTTCTTCATCTCAAAATATAGAGGGAAGAATTTCTCAGCCTCTTCGGGTGTTAATCCGGCTTTTTCGGAGAGATAAGAACGCTGTTTTGCTTCAAATTCTTCGGGAGAGAAATGGCGGTGTTCTCTCGGACCGCGATGCTCTTGTGCAGTAGCCACTGTTATCAGTGTCAATGCAATGGTCAGTGTTGCAAAAATCTTTCTCATATCTGTTTCTTTATTAGTTCATATTTGTATTGGTAAGATAGCAATAGAATGTATAATCATCTATTGGATAGTTGTTCAGCATGTTTTCTATGTAATCCTTGTCGTAAAATTCTTCGTTTGCGACAATCTCGTGGCTGTTTCCCGAATTGCTGTTGTAAATAAATCCTCCAATGAATACAACTATAGCAATTGATGCTGCGTAGCCTATGCTTTTCCAACCGAGAACTCTTTTTCTCTTTGGAGTGGCTGTTGTTTTGCTGTTGCAACTCTTTGAGACTATTTTTGAGTGCAGGGTTTCAAAATAGTCTTCGGGAATATTCAGCGTGTTCTTGTTTTTAAAGTCTTCAATCTTCATATATGTTGTTACCTCTTTCTATTTGATTGATTTATTCTTTTGGGGTTTAATCCTTATTGCTTAAAAAATCTTCTATTTTCTTTACGGCAATATGGTATGATGCCTTTAGTGCTCCAACGCTTGTATCGAGTATTTCTGAAATTTCTTCGTATTTCATTTCTTCGAAGTATTTCATGTTGAAAACCAAACGCTGTTTTTCGGGAAGGCGTTGTATTGCTTCTCTGAATAATGCATCGGCCCTGTCACCATTGAAATGGACATCGCTTTCAAGTTGTTTGGCTATAGCTCCTTCCGAAGTCTCTATGGATACTGTGCTGATGCGGTTTTTGCTTAGAAAGTTGAGTGTTTCATTTATGGCAATTCTGTAGAGCCATGTCGAAATCAATGAATCGCCCCGGAATTTATCAATGTTTGCCCAGGCTTTAACGAATGTATCCTGAACAATATCATCAGCATCTTCGTGAGATAAAACCATGTGGCGTATGTGCCAATAGATTTTTTGGCTGTATTGCTTTACGACAATGGAAAATGCAGCACTTCTCAAGTTCTCGTCCTTGAGTTGCATTGTTATCATTTTCTCGTTGTAGTTGCTTTCTGCCACGTTTCTTTTAGTTTGTTATTCTTTTGACTTGTTTTTTGGCAGCAGGTTTAATCTATATATGAAAAACTTCACCTTCGTTGGCACATTGTGTGTTTGGGAACACCTCTTTAGCCTCTTGTAAAAGTAGCTCTTCATCTTCGTATCGCGATGAGTAGTGTCCTATGACAAGTCTTTTCGCATAGGCTTCTTTAGCAATATCGGCTGCTTGACGTGCAGTGCTGTGAAAGGTCAGTTTGGCACGCTCCTTCTCACTTTCTGCAAATGTGGCTTCGTGGTAGAGCAGGTCAACCTCCTTGATATATTCGTTGTTTGCAGGACAGGGGAGTGTATCGCTGCAATATGCATAACTTCGTGACGGGTCGGCATTACGTGTAAGTCTTGAATTGGGTATAACTTCTCCGCTCTGTGTAGTAAAGTCGGCACCATCCTTTATTGCCTGACGCATGTATGCCGGTATGCCATAGAAATTTGCAACATCTCCCAACAAGTGTCGTCTTTTGAGTTTTTCCTTGAATAGAAAACCGCAGCAGGGAATACGATGTTTCAGGGGAAGTGTCTCCACTGTAATGGTGTTGTCTTCGTATATTACAGCATGTTTTGTGGCATCGATGTTGTGGAAGAATAGTGGATATTTCAAATCTTTGCAGTAAAATTCCACTTGAGGTTTCATTATCTTTTCGAGCATTACATCTGCATATATGTGCAGTGGGGCGGTGCGTCCTAAAAGACCGAAAGTTGATATCAGTCCTATAAGTCCAAAGCAATGATCTCCGTGCAAGTGTGATATGAATATGTGGTTAATGAACGAGAAGTGTATATGTCCTCGTCGTAGTTGTAATTGTGTGCCTTCGCCACAGTCAATCATGAACTGCTTATTGCCTATCTTTATTACCTGTGAACTTGCGTTGTGGCGTGTTGCAGGCAATGCAGAACCACATCCCAATATGTGTATTTCAAATGGTTCCATACTACTTTTTCAAGAATATTTCAAAAGTAGTGAATTTATTTATAATAATGCTCTTTTTTAAATTAAAAAAAAGAGACCATGCTGCATGGTCTCTTTTCTTATATAGAATAATTTTTAATTATTCACCTTTGCCTTCGAGTTTGTTCTTCAAAGCTGCAAGTGCATCGATATCACCAAGTGTGGTAGATGCAGCCTGGTTCTGAATAGCAGGAGCTGCCTCCTCTGCAGCCTTCTTGCTCTTGCGAGCTGCTGCAGCAGCCTTCTTTTCAGCCTTCTCCTCTTCCTTAGCTGCATCCTCGAAAATGCGGCTGTGTGAAAGGATGATTCTCTTAGCCTCCTTGTTGAACTCGATAACCTTGAATGAAAGCTTCTCCTCAGCTACTGCCTGAGAACCGTCTTCCTTAACAAGGTGCTTAGGAGTTGCGAAGCCCTCTACGCCGTAAGGGAGAGATACTACAGCACCCTTGTCGATGAGCTCAGTGATAACACCTTCGTGGATTGAACCAACTGTGAATACTGTCTCAAATACGTCCCATGGGTTCTCCTCAAGCTGTTTGTGACCAAGGCTCAAACGACGGTTCTCCTTGTCGATTTCAAGAACCTGAACCTCAATTGTCTCACCAATCTGTGTGAACTCAGATGGGTGCTTAACCTTCTTTGTCCAAGAGAGGTCGCTTATGTGGATAAGACCGTCAACACCTTCCTCAATCTCAACGAAGATACCGAAGTTAGTGAAGTTGCGAACCTTAGCTGTGTGCTTAGAACCGATAGGATA
>JAGCJL010000092.1 GCA_017647975.1 Bacteroidaceae bacterium
AACGGCAAGTATGTAGGTTTTTCAAAGAACTCACGTAACTTGGCTGCTTTCAATATTACAAAATATCTTGTTGAAGGTGAGAACGTAGTAGCCGTTGAGGTTTACCGTAATAGTGACGCATCTTTCCTTGAGGCACAGGATATGTTCCGTTTGCCCGGTATCTTCCGTACTGTATCTTTGACTTCTACAAATCCTGTGGAACTTCGCGATATTCGTGTGCGTACTGATCTTGATGCTCAGTACAAAGATGCAGTTGCAAACATTGAGGTTGATGTACGCAACTTGTCAAAGAAAAAAGTAAAGAACTACTCTGTAAACGTTCAACTTTACAAGAATGCTCTCTACAGCGATGATAACGAAATTGTTGAGGGTGCTACTGTTGCCGGAAATCTCGAAGAGGTGCTCTCTGGTGATATGAAAACTTTGAAGCTTGCTCTTCCTGTTGCTGCTCCTGCGAAATGGAGTGCCGAAGAGCCTAACCGTTATACCTTGGTAGTGAACTTGCTCGACAAGAAAGGTAATGTGGTAGAAAAGGCTTCTACATATATGGGATTCCGTGAGGTTGAAATCCGTGAAACTAAGGCCGAGGATGATGAGTTTGGTTTGGCTGGTCGTTACTACTATTTGAATGGCAAACCCATCAAGATGAAGGGTGTAAACCGTCACGAGAACAGCCTTGAGCGTGGTCACGCGGTTACACGTGAACAGATGGAGAAAGAGGTTATGCTTATGTTGCAGGGTAATATCAACCATGTTCGTAACGCTCACTATCCCGATGCACCTTACTGGTACTACTTGTGCGACAAGTACGGTATCTATCTCGAGGACGAGGCTAACATCGAGAGCCATGAGTATTATTATGGCAAAGAGTCGTTGTCACATGTTCCGGAATTCCTGAATGCACATGTTGCACGTGTAATGGAAATGGCACACGCTACAATAAATGCTCCTTCGGTTTGTATCTGGTCGCTCGGTAACGAGGCTGGTCCTGGTGTGAACTTTGTAAAGGCATATGAGGTTCTTCATGCGTTTGACGCTTCACGTCCTGTACAGTATGAGCGTAATAACAATATTGTAGATATGGGTTCAAACCAGTATCCTTCTATCGGTTGGACACGTGAGGCTGTAAAGGGTAAGATGGGTATTGTTTATCCATTCCACATCTCTGAGTATGCTCACTCAATGGGTAATGCTGCTGGTAACCTTGTTGATTACTGGGATGCTATGGAAAGTACTAACTTCTTCATTGGTGGTGCAATTTGGGACTGGGTTGATCAGGCATTCTGGAATGTTGATCCTAAAACCGGTGACAGATATATGGGTTATGGTGGTGACTTCGGTGACCGTCCAAATGACCACACATTCTGTATGAACGGTGTTGTATTCCCAGACCTCTCTCCAAAACCACAATATTATGAGGTTAAGAAAGTATATCAGAACGTTGGTATCAAGATGCTTGAGAATGGCGAAATAGAGTTGTTCAACAAACGTTATTTCAATTCTCTAAATGACCTTGATGTTAAGGTTTCTCTTTGGGAAGATGGTAAGCAGATAGATTCTTATTTCATGCCTGGAATGGATATCGCTGCACGTACATCAAAGAGCTTCAAACTTAAATTTGATGCATCAAAATTCGATGCTGACAAGGAGTATTTCGTAAAGGTACAGTTGCTCTTGAAGAAAGATATGCCTTGGGCTAAGAAAGGATATGCTCAAATGGAAGAGCAGTTGCCTTTGCAAGCTGCTACTAAGGCTGCAATGCTTGCTGATGCAGCAAATAATAGTGCAAAGGTGAACATGACTGTTGATAAGGAGAATGCAACAACAGCGATTGAGGGTAATGGCTTCTCAATATCATTCAACAACAAGACTGGCGTACTTGACAATGTTGTTTATGGTGAGACTACTGTATTTGAGAAGGGTAGCTCTATGTCTTTGAGTGCATTCCGTGCTCCAGTCGATAATGATATTTGGGCTTGGAACCGTTGGTTTGCACTTGGTTTGTATGACCTTAAAGATGAAGTGGTATCTTTTGTTTCAAAGAAAAACAATGATGGAACAGTTGTTCTACAGTATATTGTACGTACACAGGCTAAGCATCCTGGTCGTCGTATCAAGAACGAGGATAATAGCTTTACTGTACAGAATGATGCCCGTGAACTTGGTAGCAATGAGTTCCACTTTATCTCTAACAGAATATGGACTGTTTATCCCGACGGTTCGGTTGAGTTGAACAGTTCTGTTACCGGTAGTGATGCAAACACAATGCTTGCCCGTATGGGTTACCTGTTGCAGTTGCCTTCAGAGTTGAAGAACTATACATATTATGGTCGTGGTCCTTGGAATAACTACAATGACCGTCGTACAGGTGCTTTCATTCAGCAGTACGAGAGCACTGTTGCTGACCAGTTCGTACACTTCCCAAAACCACAGGATATGGCTAACCGCGAAGAGGTACGTTGGGCTGCTCTTACAAATGATGCCGGCAATGGTGTTATCTTCGTGAATACATGTGGCCTTTCAACATCGGCTCTTCCATGGAATGATGTTGAACTCACTGAGGCTGCTCATCCTTATCAGCTACCTGCATCATCAGGCACATGGTTGCACCTTGATGCTAAGGTAAATGGTCTTGGCGGTAACAGCTGTGGTCAGGGTGGTCCTCTTGAGCATGACCTTGTAAAATCAGGTGACAATATGGTTGGTTTCATCATGCGTCCTGTAAAGGCCGGGGATAAATATACCGACTTGGCTAATGTGGCTCCTTCGGGTATTCTTCCTGTAGTTTTGAAGCGTGATCTTCGTGGTGTTGTAACAATGACTTGCGACAAGGAAAATGCTGAGATATATTATAAGGTAGGAAAGAATGGCAAGAAGATGAAATATACTGAGCCTGTAAACTTCAGCAAGGGTGGTGATATCACTGTTTGGGAGAAGGAATCTCCTGCTTTGGCTGCAACATACAGTTATGATGAGATTACATCAATTCCTATTACAGTTGCATTCTGTTCAAGCCGCGAGCCTGGTAATGAGGCTGAAAAGATGCTTGATGGTGATCCAACTACAATATGGCACACAATGTATTCTGTGACTGTAGCAATCTATCCTCACTGGATTGATTTCGATGCTAATGAGGAGGTTACAATCAAGGGATTCAAATATACCCCTCGTCAGGACGGCGGTAACAACGGTAATATCAAGGCTTACAAGTTACAGGTTAGTGCCGATGGTAAGGAGTGGAGTGAGCCTGTGGCTGAGGGCGAGTTTGCTTATAGCTCAGACAAACAGACTGTATTGTTCGGTAAGGCTGTTAAGGCTCGTTTCGTACGCTTTACAGCTCTAAGTTCTCATAATGGTCAGGACTTTGCTTCTGGTGCGGAGTTTGAATTGATCAAGGAGTAATACATTATAATAATATGGGAAAGTGGGGAGCAGTGTGCTGTTCCTCACTTTTTTTGTGTTGTTTTGTTACAAGTTTGGATATTAAATTGTATCTTTGAGATAAATCTTGAAGATACTTTCGCTCGTTGCAAAATATTTAATCAAACTTGATATTATTTTGCTCGTTTGTTTATATCTTTGAAATAAACTATAATAATTTATATTTACAATATGAATGTTGTTAAGACCGCTATTGATGGAGTTGTGATTATAGAACCACGTATCTTTGAAGATGAAAGAGGTTATTTCTATGAGTCGTTTTCACAGCGAGAATTTGAGGAGAAGGTCTGTAATACGGTCTTTGTTCAGGATAACCAGTCAAAATCGACATACGGCGTTGTTCGCGGACTTCATTTTCAGCGACCTCCTTATGCTCAAAGCAAACTTGTACGTTGTGTGAGTGGCAGGGTTCTTGATGTTGTTGTGGATATACGCAGGAATTCCCCCACATACGGGAAGTATATCTCGGTTGAATTGTCAGACGAAAATCACCGTCAGTTGTTTATCCCACGCGGTTTTGCACATGGTTATGCAGTACTCAGTGACGAGGCTGTGTTTCAATATAAATGTGATAATTTTTATAATAAGGAGAGTGAAGGGGCTATAGCATGGGATGATCCTGATATAAATGTCAATTGGCAGTTGGCTGCCGAAGATGTCGTTTTGTCGGCAAAGGATACGTTGAATAAAAAATTGTCGGAGAGTGTGACTCCTTTTGATTATAACGAAAAATTGTATTAAGATGAATATTCTTGTTACCGGAGCGAACGGACAACTCGGAAACGAAATGCGTCGTTTGGGGGCTGTTTCTCCTAATCATTATATATTTACAGATGTCGAACAACTTGACATAACCAATGCCGATGCGGTAATGTATGTCGCAAAGAATTATTCCATTGATGCAATTATAAATTGTGCCGCTTATACCAATGTTGATAAGGCTGAAACAGACGCGGATATGGCAGAACTTATAAATGCTGTGGCTGTGGAAAATCTTGCACGTGCAATGAAGGAGGTTGGCGGAACTCTTTTTCATATCTCAACTGATTATGTATTCGGGCACGAAGGAAACACACCGCGTACCGAGGATATGCCACTAAATCCATTGGGAGTGTATGGTCGCACCAAACTGAATGGTGAACAGGCGATTGCCGAAAGTGGATGCAAGGCTTTGATTTTCCGTACATCATGGCTTTACAGTGAGTTCGGTAATAATTTTCTAAAGACAATGCTGCGTCTTACGGCAGAAAGGGAAACCTTGAATGTGGTGTTTGATCAGGTTGGAACGCCTACTTATGCCGGTGACCTTGCTTTGGCTATATTTTCAATTATAGAGGCAGGAGTATATCCCGGAAATGAGGGAATATATCATTTTTCCAATGAGGGCGTTTGTTCGTGGTATGATTTTGCTGTTGAGATTGCCAATGTGGCCGGCAATACATCGTGTCGTATAAACCCTTGTCATAGCAGTGAATTTCCGTCACCTGTTACAAGACCGTCATATTCGGTACTTGACAAGACTAAGATAAAAAATACTTTTGATATAGATATTCCTTATTGGAAAGAGTCAATGGAGTATTGTATAAAAAGAATAAAAGCAAGTAATAGATTATGAAACGTAATATAATGGTTACCGGTGGTGCCGGTTTCATCGGTTCGCATTTGGTTCGTCTTTTGGTAAATAAGTATCCTGATTATCGCATTATAAATGTTGATAAATTGACATATGCCGGAAATCTTGCCAATCTAAAGGATATCGAGGATAGACCGAACTACATTTTCTTTAAAGGGGATATATGCGACTATGATTCTATGTATAATCTCATGGTCGAATATGTCATAGACGGTATTATACATCTGGCAGCCGAAAGTCATGTCGATCGTTCTATAAAGGACCCTTTCACTTTTGCACGAACTAATGTTATGGGTACTCTCTCGCTGTTGCAGGCAGCACGTGTCTATTGGGAGTCGTTGCCCGAAAAGTATGAAGGCAAACGTTTCTATCATATATCCACCGATGAGGTTTATGGTGCTTTGGAACTGAGTCACCCCGAGGGAGTTGAGCCACCGTTCAAGACTGTCGCATCTTCGGGTGAACATCATCTTGCCTATGGAACGGATTTCTTTTATGAAACGACAAAATATAATCCTCATAGTCCATATTCGGCTTCAAAGGCAAGCAGTGATCATTTTGTGCGTGCTTATCATGATACATACGGCATGCCAACAATTGTGACAAATTGTTCAAATAATTATGGTCCTTATCAATTCCCTGAGAAACTGATTCCGCTGTTTATCAATAATATTCGTCAGCGTAAGCCTTTGCCTGTATATGGAAAAGGTGAGAATGTCCGTGATTGGCTCTATGTTGTTGACCATGCCTGTGCTATTGATATGATATTCCATAATGGTAAAATAGCCGAGACTTATAATATTGGCGGTTTCAATGAATGGAAGAATATAGATATAATAAAGGTGCTTATAAAAACTGTTGACCGTCTTTTGGGAAATCCCGAAGGTTATTCTCTTGACTTGATAACTTATGTAACCGACCGTGCCGGACATGACCTGCGTTATGCTATAGATTCCACTAAATTGCAAAAGGAACTCGGTTGGGAACCATCACTGCAGTTTGAAGAGGGTATAGAAAAGACTGTTCGCTGGTATCTTGATAATCAGGAGTGGATAGATAACATTATCAGCGGTGATTATGAGAAGTATTATAAGGATATGTATGAAAACAGATAATATTCTAAAAAAACAAAAGACTCATGCGAGTCTTTTGTTTTTTTAGAATATTATTACTGAATAGCCTAATTTAATTGATAGTGTCTGGTTTGCAGAACGTCCGAATTCATCAGTCTTTGAATTACCGAAAATGTCTGCTAAACCATAATAATAACGTCCCTCAATAGAAAAGTTTCCTGCTTTTGTCTTTACTTCCAAGCCCAATCCTCCGGTTATGCCGTAGTCAAAGGTGTTTTCTACTGTTTTACCATATACGGGTCTTAATGAAATAGGGCGTTGGCTTGGAATCCAATCACCTCTGTATTTCTCCGTCTCGCTTAAGAAGAATCCGAATTGAGGACCTAAATTAAAAAAGAACTGCAATCCTCGTTTTTCTTTTCCCCATGCAAGGCGAGCCAATAATGGTACCTCTACATAGTTCAGTTCTCTTCGGTAGTTATTTTCGGTGCCATCGTCAAAATCCTCGTTCCAGCCTCGTTGTGCGAAATTGACTTCGAGCTGTGTTGCACATATCATGCTGAAATATTTTTCGCTTGTGTATCTAACCATTATACCACCGTTGATACCATCTTCAAATGTTTGTCTTATAGATGGCTGGAATTCCATGCGGTTAAGGTTTATACCGCCTGATAATCCCATTTCAAACATTCGACGCGGTTGCTCCACTTGGGCATTGGCCCAAAGTGTAAACAGTAGTGCCGGTATGATTACAATCCACTTTTTCATTCTCCCAAGTCTATTTTTTCAATAGAATAGTTACGGGTGTAGTGTACGAAATATATTTTTTTGTTCACCAAACCGCCCCAATCACCAATCCGTTCAAAGTGGAAACCGGTCTGTATTGGAGTGTAACCTACATTGTTGATATTGTCGGGTAAATCTTTACCGTACAAACTTATAGCAAGAAGCATGTAGTAGCCGGTATCGTATCCAAGCATGCCATATTTTGGATATATGTTCTGAATAGGACAGTTATATCGGCGGATGTAATCATCCTGGAATTTGCTCACCTCCGCCATAGAGTAGTGACTGTAGAAGGTTGTGTAGAAATAGGTGTCAACCTCATACAATTGCTCTTTTGTATCCTTTGCATGTATCTGCCATTCGGGGTAACCAAATAGTTTGTAGTCGGCAATGTCAAGTGTGTCAATATATTTTGCCTGTACTAATGAGGGCAGTAGGTTGTTAAGTGTCTTGGAATCAGATGATGTAGGTATTATTATGTTCTCTTTATCATCCTTTAGAACCTCTTTAAGTGTTATCAATGTAGCCTCGGGTGTAGTGATGCTTGACATTGGTATTGTTGTATGGTTCATGCCATTGAGGTCAAGTTTGTCGGTTAGCTCTGCTATGAATTCTTGTTTGTTGCTCTTGATTGTGTCTTCTACAAAGACTACATTGGCATTAGGGAATTTATTGATGAACTGTTTGCTGACCTCGGGTATTATCTGTGATTGGGGTGCATTTATGAAATATGCCATAGGATTACGGAATAGTTCATTGCTCTTGTTTGTGAAGGGGATTACAAGAGGTATGTCATACTTCTGTGCAAATATTGAAAGTTCTTTGTTATGCTCGGGGTACAATGCACCAATAATCAAATCCATGTTATTCAGTTTGCCTGTAGCCAAAAGGTTATTAAGGCTGGTTCCTTTGTGTCCTGAATCGTATGTATTTATCTCAAAAGAGTAACCGGCATTTTTCAATTTTTCTACAGCCATGAGGAATCCTTGATAATATTCTATCATACGGCCTTGTTCGCTTGGAGCATAACTGTCAAGCAAGAATGGCAGAACTACAGCTATTCTTGTAATACTGTCACCGGGAATGTTCTTTTTCTGTACAAATTCCGCTTTGTTATCCTCTATTATTTCGTCGGCAATGGTAGCTATGTCACTCTTTTGTTTATCAGGAATGTTGAGCACCATTTTTCTTTTCAACTTCTCCTCAATGAGTATTGGGTTGGCTGCAGTCAGTTCCTCAATAGTTATACCATACTTTTTGCTTATACTGTACAATGTTTCGCCTTTCTTGACCTTGTGGGTGTTTGCGGCTGTATGTGTATCGTTGTCCTCGTTATCGTTGTCCTCGATTGTTGGTGCAACGGGCTTATTGATAGTTCTGCCACCCTGGTTAGGAATTATGACAACTTCTCCAACTCTAAAGTTTGATGTGGATAGTCCGGGGTTGGCATCGCAAATCTCCTGAGCAGTTACTTCGTAAATCTTGCTAAGACGGTAAAGGGTTTCACCGCTTTGTATTGTGTGGTATATATCACCACTGTTGTTTTTTACAACAATAGTGTTTCTATTGGCATTTGCACTGTTGGTCGATATCTTAAGCTGTTGCCCTATAGATAGCTGTTCTTTACATTCAGGGTTCAATTTAATAATATCCTCTACTGTTGTGTTGTACATTTTTGAAATAGAGTAGAGTGTCTGCCCCCTTTCAACAGTATGGTTGGTGAAACTCTTTTCTTGAGCGTTGATGTTCAATGCGAATAGAAAAGAAAAGGCAATAGCTATTATGTTGCGGTAAAATTTCATCATCTTGCGTGTTATCATATTATCTTTGCGAAGATACAACAATAAAATATAAAATAGAAAACTCAAGGCTTAAAATAGCTGAAAGGGTTATAAAATTATGCAATAGGTGTGGCTATGTCAATGGTATTTATTATTTTTGCATAAATCGCCAGGTTTAATAAATATTCTGGCTTTTTACCAAGTTTTACAATAAAAATGATATTTCAATGAAAAGATATACATTGCTTCTGTTTTCTCTCATTTGTGCGTTGTCTCTCTATTCGCAGAGCGAAGTGACTATGCCTGAACCTACAATGCTTGTTGTCAATGCCGATGGTGAAGAAACTACCTTTACTGTAGGAGAAGATGGCTTTTCAGGTGAAGCACCTGTGACTGTAAAACTCTATGCCAACGCAGCCGAAGTCGAAGGCTATTCAATGGTCTGTATGTGGAGTTTTACCAAGGAGGGTGAGACAGAACCTTATCTTGTGCGTCATGAAACAGATGTTGAAATTGTTCTTAACGAGAGTGGAGCGACTTATATACAGCCTATTATAATTTATACGAGCAAGGAAAACAGTGATATCTATTGGGAATTCGGTACAGAGACTTATTCTCCTTTTACTGTAGTTTTGGCCGAATCGTCACTTGAGGTTCCTAATGCCTTTTCGCCAAACGGTGATGGTATAAATGATTATTTTAATGTATATAACGTCAAATCCATTATTTCGTTTAGTGCTGCTATATATAACCGTTGGGGACAGCAGTTGTATTCTTGGGGTATAGATGAAATGGAGTGTGAGAGTTGTGGTTGGGACGGAACTTACAAGGGTAAGCCTGTGAGAGCAGGTGTATATTTTGTCGTTGTCAAGGCAAAAGGTGCCGATGGTATTGAATATGAATTCAAAAGCGATGTAAATCTGTTGCGTGGCTATTTTGAAGAGGGAGGAGATGAATAATATATGAACGAGTTGAAAGAGGAAAAAGGGAAAATAGAGGTTTATGGAGCAAGAGTCCATAACCTTAAGAATGTCGATGTGACAATACCACACGACTCTTTGACTGTAATAACAGGCTTGAGTGGCAGTGGTAAGTCATCATTGGCTTTTGATACAATATTTGCCGAGGGACAACGTCGTTATCTTGAGACATTCTCAACATATGCCCGAAACTTTTTGGGTGGTATGGAGCGTCCCGATGTTGACAAGATAACGGGCTTGAGTCCTGTAATATCCATTGAACAGAAGACAACCAACAAGAATCCGCGTTCAACAGTGGGTACTACAACCGAAATTTATGACTATCTGCGTCTGCTCTATTCACGTGCAGCCGAAGCGTTCTCTTATTTGTCGGGAGAAAAAATGGTCAAATATACCGAGGAGAAAATTCTTGAGCTTATACTTTCTGCATACGACGGCAAGCGTATTTATATGCTTGCTCCATTGGTTAAAGGTCGCAAGGGACATTACAAGGAACTCTTTGAACAGATGATGCGTAAAGGTTATCTTAATGTCCGTATTGATGGTGAGATGTGTGAGATGTATCGTGGCATGATGCTTGAACGTTACAAGAATCATGATATAGAAGTTGTTGTGGATAAGATGGTTGTTGATTCTAAGGATCTCCAGCGTCTGAAACAGAGTCTTGCAACAACTATGACACAAGGCGAGGGACTTGTTATGATTATGGAGATGCCTTCGGGCGAGGTACGTCATTATAGCAAACGACTTATGTGTCCTGTGACAGGCTTGGCATACAAGGAACCCGATCCGCATAATTTTTCGTTCAACTCTCCACAAGGTGCATGTACAAAGTGTAAAGGCTTAGGAGTAGTCAGCATGGTTGATGTCGATAAGGTTGTCCCGGATAGAACACTCTCGGTCTATGACGGAGCATTGGCCCCATTAGGCAAATATCGCCGTTCTTCTATATTCCAGCAGATAGAGGCTGTGCTTGCACGTTATGATGCTGATCTTAAAACACCCATAGAAGAACTTCCCGAAGAGGCCATTGATGAAATACTTTATGGCTCTCCTGTACCATTGAAACTAAGCAGTGCTTCTGAAATGTTCTTTGACAGTATCGCAACCTATGATGGTTTGGTCAAGTATATCCGTCTGCAAAAAGATGCCGGTGTTTCGGCCAAGGAACTGCGTTGGGCCGAACAATTCTCGGCTATGCAAACATGTCCTGAATGTGGTGGTGCAAGGCTGAATAAAGAGGCTCTTCATTATCGTCTGAATGGCAAGAATATCCATGAATTGGCCACAATGGATATCTCATGTCTTTATGAGTGGCTTAATGAACTCGATAGCCATTTGACCGAGAAACAGCGTGCTATAGCCGGTGAGATTGTCAAAGAGATACAGTCGCGATTGGGATTCTTGCTCGATGTAGGCTTGGGGTATCTCTCATTGAACCGTTCTTCGGCTTCATTGTCGGGTGGTGAGGGGCAGCGTATTCGTCTTGCAACACAGGTCGGTTCACAGTTGGTCAATGTCTTTTATATACTTGACGAACCGAGTATAGGACTTCACCCACGAGATAACGACAGGCTTATAAATTCTTTGAAATCGTTACGTGATATCGGCAATACAGTAATTGTCGTTGAACACGACCGCGATATAATGCTTGCTTCGGATTACATAATTGATTTAGGTCCCAAAGCCGGCCGTAAGGGTGGTGAGATAGTCTTTGCAGGAACTCCCGAGGAGATGCTTAAAGGTGATACCATGACGGCACGATTCCTTAACGGCAAAGAGGAAATCGCTATTCCATTAACACGTCGCGAGGGGAATGGACTCTCCTTGAAACTGTTCGGTGCAAGAGGAAATAATCTTAAAAATGTAGATGTAGAGTTCCCTCTTGGTAAATTGATTTGTATAACAGGTGTATCCGGCGGTGGAAAGTCATCGTTAATAAACAGTACCCTTCAACCTATATTGTCAAAGCATTTTTATCGCTCATTGCAGGAACCACTGCCTTATGACAGAATTGAGGGCTTGGAATATATTGACAAAGTGGTGGATGTTGACCAGTCGCCTCTTGGTCGCACACCGCGTTCTAATCCTGCTACATATACCGGTGTCTTTGCAGATATACGCAACCTTTTTGTGGAACTTCCCGAGGCACAGATACGTGGCTATAAGGCCGGACGTTTCTCTTTTAATGTTACAGGAGGCCGCTGTGAGGCATGTAGCGGAAATGGTTACAAGACACTTGAAATGAACTTTTTACCCGATGTAATGGTTCCTTGCGAGGTGTGTCATGGCAAGCGTTATAACCGCGAGACATTGGAGGTGCGATATAAGGGAAAGTCTATTGCCGATGTGCTTGATATGACTATAAATATGGCCGTGGAGTTCTTTGAGAATGTTCCGGTGATACTTAATAAGATAAAGGTGCTTCAAGATGTAGGTCTCGGTTATTTGAAATTGGGACAGCCATCGACAACTCTTTCTGGTGGTGAGAGTCAGCGTGTAAAACTCGCTACAGAACTTTCAAAACGCGATACGGGAAAAACGCTTTATCTGCTCGATGAACCAACCACCGGTCTGCACTTTGAGGATATAAGGGTTCTTATGGGGGTTATAAACCGTCTTGTCGATAAAGGAAACACCGTGATAATAATAGAGCATAACCTTGATGTTATCAAAATGGCCGACCATATCATAGATATGGGTCCTGAGGGTGGTCGTGACGGTGGCATTGTAATGGCTACAGGTACTCCCGAAGAAATCGTTGCAAAAGGAGTGGGGCACACAGCACCTTATCTTGCAAAGGAACTTGAAAGGAAATAATGGACTCTATCCATGTTCTAATATTGTAAAAGTGGTTTTCCAACAGAGTATAATATTATAGCGGAGTGATATTGCAGAGTGGATAAATAAACTGAAAAAGTAAAAAAACAAGCCTGGCAACTTTGGTTGCCAGGCTTGTTTTTGATATATCTCTTACTTATTTTACAAGAACTTTGTTTCCGTTTATAATGTAAATACCTTTAGTCGGGTTTTCTACTTTACGGCCTTGCAGGTCAAAAATTTCAGTAGAATCTGCGTTTTTTTGGTAAATATCCTCAATGCCGGTTGTGATCTCAATATTGGTTTTTACAAGATTCCACATGCTACCACCCCAATCGTAAGGCTTTGTCAGTACGTAATTCCATGCCGATGGGTTTATATACCATGCCGAAGAGCCGTTGCCGCTGACGATGGCGATACCTTTGTTGCCGGTGTCGGCGGTGGTCTCTTTCAGTGTCCAAGCGTAGTCGTTGCCTACCAGCACGTGCTGATCGTTGGCATCCTTGTCGATATAAGCCGACTCACCGTTTGCCTTGTTCTTGATACATACGGTACCATCGCTGTTTTTTACGAACTGCCACAAGAAACTATCGTTTGTCTCTTTGATCTTGGGCTCTACTTGGTTATTGCTTGTGTTCAATGCGGCATAGTAGTTGGTATAATAACCGTTTTGAATATAATAATAGACGTTTTCGTCAATGTTTACGGCCAAAGATGTACGTGGCATCATTTGGAACTGATGATAAAGTGCTACGTATGCGTTGTACTGCTCTTCGGTTACCATGCCGGCTTCAAGCGTTGCTGTCGCCGGTGTCAAGACACTGTTCTGCAAGTAATCGAGAGCCTCTTGTGTTGGTTCGCCTGACTTGTCAGGTTTAGCTGTGAGCAGAATGAGTTCACATTTCTTTACAAGTCCGGCAAGCTGTGCGGTGAAGTCCTTGACTTCAACAATCTTCCATGTACCGTTGTAGCAGAGTGCTGCATCGTCCTTTGCATATACGTCGCCTGTGATCTGTGCACTCAAACGTTTAACGCTGCCTGTAACAGATGCACTGTAGCCCTCTACTGCAGAGATTGTAACGACACCGGGGATATATGTGAAGTCGCCTGTTGCGACAGTCGCCTTGTCTATTCTGATAGCTGTACCGCCATCTTTTACCATTGTAACGGCCTTGTTGTATTCGCCGAGTTTTATCTCTGCACCACTATACACGTTCTTCATCTTGTAGCCGCCGTTGGTTGCCACAAACTGCCATAGCTCTTCGGGCTCAGTCTGTGGGGTGTAGTGGAAACGTACACCATTGTTCTTCATGTACATTGTTGAACCCTCGTACTGCTGACGGAAGTATGTACAAGCTGAAACTATCTGATATGTCTTGCCTGCCTGTGGCTGAACGATTGCTGCGTTCTTGTAGTTTGTAACAGCAGTTGCAAGTGCAGTAGCATCATTTCCGTCGAGTGCAGTCTGCAATGCATCGTAAACCTCTGCGGCAGGGTAACCTACGCCACCGCGGATGCTCTTTGCTATAATATCTTCAGCCTCAATTCTTATGCTCTCCTCGGCTGTATATTCTGTTGGCTCTATAAAATATTTAGCATACTGATAATCAAGGAGCTCTAGTATCTCGTCGTGGCTTTGCAAACGCTGGTAGAATGATATCCAGTTCTTCTTGCTTGTTGGCAACCAGCCAATTTCGGCGAGTGCAAACATACGTGGCAACAACTGATATTCCACTTCGTCAATGTCGTTGGTGGTCTCTGTCCACATATTACCCTGCACGCCAAGAGCAAATTCCTCTTTTCCGCTCAATGCTCCGAGTGGGTTGAGACTATAAATCTCGTCAAGGGTATTTACACCCCAACCACCATTGTAAGGCTCATCAACAGGACGTTCGGCATCCTGTGCCTGCTGGAAGTCGAGATAAAGATGGCTGTAAGGAGCCATAATAGATTTCATGCCTCTTTCAGCAGCATTCTTTTCCAAGTTGCCAAGATTCCAAGCCATGATAACAGGCTTTGTTTTGTTGTTGTCGTTCCAGTTTTTCAGGAGCTCGTCCCAAACAATGATATCCTTTTGGTAATTCTCCTTGAGGAAGATACCGAGTTCTTCTACCAGCCATGACTGCAACTGATGCACGCCGTCGAGTCCAAGTTTCTTCACAAGGTCAAGACACTGTTGGTTTTTTGCCCACTGCTCTGTGGGGCACTCGTCGCCACCAATGTGAACATAATCGTATGGGAATGTCTCGGCAATATGACCTAGAACGCACTTTAAGAATGTGATAACATCTTCGTTGCCGATGTTGAGTACGTCGTGTGAGATGCCGCCGTCAACGCGAACCTCATACTCTTTGGTTGGGTCACAGCTGAACTCGGGATATGATGCCACTGCTGCTACCATGTGACCGGGAAGGTCAATTTCGGGGATAATCTCAATGTTGCGTGCCTTTGCATAGTCAACAATCTCTTTAAGGTCATCCAATGTGTAGTACATGCCACGTCCGTACTCAGTGTCGTCGTAGAAGTTCTGTCCGTCGGCATTGCTGAACGATGCCTTACGAATAGCACCAACTTCTGTAAGTTTTGGATATTCGGGAATTTCCACACGCCAGCCCTGGTCATCGGTCAAATGCCAGTGGAAACGGTTCATCTTGTAGAGAACCATGATATCAAGAACTTTCTTTACTTCCTCCTTGTTAAAGAAGTGACGTGCAATGTCGAGCATGTATCCGCGATGTCCCAAAAGTGGTTTGTCATTGATTTCAACTACAGGAACTGTCCATTCAACATTGTTCTGTAAGCTGCTTGCGAAATATTCACGTGGAAGCAGCTGCAACAAGGTCTGTAAACCGTAAAGTGAACCGCCGAACTCCGATGATTTTATCTCAATGCGTTTTTCGCTTGTTGTCAGGGTGTATCCTTCGGCAGGAAGAGACGCATCTGTTCCAAACCAGATTTCACCGTCGCCGGCAGCATCGCCGGCAGGCTTTACTTCTAACTCAATACCTGAAGAAGTTTTTAGCTGTGCAGCAAATGCTTCTACATGCTCCTTGAGTTGCTTCTCTTTGTAAGTGATTGCACTAAAATTATTGAGGTTGATTGCACCATCGCTCACAGTAATTTCTTGTGGCATTGGAATGAGATCAACCTTGTCCAACTTTACAATAGTTGATGCTTCGGCAAATTCTACCGGATTGTTCTGGTTATTTTTCTCCCATAGGCCGACACCGCGGTTTTCTTCAGGACCACCCCAAAGATTCATAGAAATTTCAGTATTATCTTTTGGGTGAATTTCGTAACAGCCGCTGTATTGGCTGTTTTCAGTAGTCTTTATAAAGAATTGACTTACACCTCTTGCGTTTGTTGCAGCCTTGACCATGTTATCTTTTTTTGCTTCATCTACAAAAAGAGTAAGTCCCTTTTTGTTTGTAAAGGTGTATCCGTCAGTTTCGTTACCGGTGATTTTCCATAACTGTGCACCCTCGCCTGTTACAGCACCTGTAGAAATCTGACCTTCGTTCCTTGCTGTCAGTGCATTGCCACCATTCTTGAATTTGATGAGATACCATTTGGTGTTGTCATCAGTACTGATTGTTGGGAAACCTTGTGCAAAAAGGTTTGCCATTGTCACAAAAAGTGACATAAAGAATAAAATTCTTTTCATGTTATTATGGTTTTAAGTATTAGTTTTATATAGATAGTGTAAAAGTAGTGTTTTTTTATTTTAATACAAAATTTTATAACTTTTTAGAATCGTTTAAGGCTGATTTAATTGCTGTTTCCCAATTATAAATTTGAGGAGTGGTTTTTTTTGTGTAAGTTTGCACCCGATTTTGACTTATGAAACATTTTTTATTCTTTTTAAATATTTTAGTTGCAATATTTTTGCTTTCATGCTCCGGAGGCAAAAAGGATTTTACTGTAATGTCATCTGATAGCGACAGTACTGTTGTACGCAAGAAACCTAACAGAATAATTTACTGGAATTGCAAGAAAGAATTCAATGATATGAATGATACTCACTTGGCTGCAGCCGAGAAGATTGGTATCAAACCTTTGGCAAGTCGTGATGATATCCCTGTAGCAACAAAAGAACTGCATTATATTGGTGGTGCTTTGAGGTATGAAGAACCTTTTGTTGTTGATAAACTAACACATTCAAGCCCTTTTCTTGTAAAGGAGGCTGTTGACTTGTTGCATGACATAGGCAAAAATTTTCAGGATTCTTTAAAGAATAAGCATCTTCCTCCTTACAGTGTTCTTGTTTCTTCGGTACTTAGAACCGATGCCGATGTCAAGAAACTTGCAAAGAGAAATATCAATTCTTCACAACGTTCTGTACACTGCTATGGAACAACGATAGATATCTCTTATAAAAGGTTTGTAAAACACGATGATGAAATGCCCGATGCAAATCAGGTGCATTTGAAAGCTGTTCTTGCCGAGGTACTTCGTGATTTGAAAAAACAGGGACGATGTTATGTGAAACATGAGGTAAAACAGGCCTGTTTTCATATCACTGCAATAAAATAATTCGGTATCAGGGAAAACTCTTCCTCTATCATTCTTTTGATTAGAATATTTTTTCGTATATTTGAAGCAAGCTCAAATATATGCGTCATTTTCTTTTAAAAAAGGGTAATGATTTGTATGTTTGTGACAGTCTTGCGGTCTTGAAAAGGCTTGCAGGATAAATGTCATTTTTTTTAGGCGTTTACACGCTTTGTTGTCCGACAAACCTAAACTAGCAATTTAAGTAAAACCGGAAACAAGGTATTGTGGACGTCCCGGTGTGATATTATTCATGCTTTGCTGCAACTTTTGTGGTGATGCTATGTTTATAATATCTGCGTGGGGCTCCGCATTACTCATTCTGTTTTGCGGGGCTTTGCTAGTGCCTGGTTTGTGGAGTGGGGATATGCAGGCTTCACGCTTTTTAATACTCTAATTCAGGTGTGTATCGTAAAGGTTCAATTAAAAACAGTTACTAATGAAAAAGCATGTGTTGAATTTAAAGCTTCCTAAAATATTATTGTTGATGGGAGCACCTTTTAGTGGTAGTGGCGAAGATTCTATCATCTCTCGCGAAATTGTGCTGCACACACCTACAGGCGGAGTAGTGGAGATTATACATGGGCATGATTTGCCTTTGCCCGCAGGACTTGAAAATATCTCATTTGTGTTTAATAATAATTTTGGGGTAGCTCAAAAATATACCGCTGTTTTGTTGATCAATCAAGAGAAAATGACTCAGGAAAATATTACAGTGGCTCTTAACGATGTTATAAAATGGTACACAAGATATGCCAAGGAGTATGATTTTGTCATCTCAAAGCAAGATCCTGATTATGAAAGTTGTTTTGAATAAAAAATCAAAGGCTGCGATCGCAGCCTTTGATTTTTTTTGTGTTATTTGAATAGTTCGTCTCGTTGCAGGTAGGCAATTATCTCGCCACGGTTCACGTGGTCGCCTTGTTTAGCACAAATCTCTACAACTCGTCCTCCAAGTCCTGTGGCAATTGGTTGTAATTCTCCCCAAGGTGTGATTATTGTACAGAACAATTCATCTGCTGCATAATGCTTTCCAATAGCTGGTGCATGTGATTCACCTTCAACGACAACTTCCCAAAGAATCTGTCCTTTCTCTGCTGCAATTATTGGGTCGGCTTTTGCATGCTTTATCGCCTGTATCTCTTCTATGCTTACTCCCTTGTTTGCCATCTCGCTATCCTTGGCCTTTTCAATATCGGCAAGGAAACGCTCTTTGGCTATGCCACTCTTGTAGTCGCGGTATTGGCGTTCATGCATGGCGAATTCCCAGAGTTCTTCATCATCTTCTCCTGTATCCCAGCCCAACTCTTCCATCTCCTTGCGGTATTTCTCAAGTGCATCGGGGTAGAAACTTTGCGGGTCGGCATCGGTGAATTCAAGTCCTTTATCCTTGACAAGCTGAATGATTTCAGGTGCAACCTTTCCCGGCAAGCGACCGCTCTTGCCAAGAATCATACCCCACATGCTCTCGTCCATGCGGCTGAAACGAGGTTCGTCCTGTGCTTGTGACAAAAGGTTCATCAAGGCTATGTTCTTTACATATTGGCTGAATGGGGTAACAAGTGGAGGGTAACCTACTCGAGGCCATACATATGCCACTTCGTTAAATAATTCCACCATCAATTCATCGAGAGTGTATGTCTTTTTGCCTTTGCTCTGGAGAATACCATTTATTCCTTTATGTACTCCTGCAAGGTCGGACATCATTGAGCCCATCATACCTCCAGGTAGTCCGCTTGTTAGCAATAGAGAACTCATCAGTTTGTTGTTGCTGTCCATGAATACACCAATCCATTCGTCAATGAATTGCTGTGTCAGGCTACGTACCTTCATGTAGGCGTTCATGTTTATTTCGGGTACAATGAAGCCTGCATCTTTCAACATGGCCTGAACGCTTATGATGTCCGGGTGCACTTTACCCCATGATAGGGGTTCTACTGCTGTATCTATGATGTCGCAGCCATTCTTGCATACTTCAAGAATTGATGCCATTGACAATCCCGGGCCACTGTGGCCGTGATATTGAATTGTAATTTCGGGATGCTTTTCCTTGATACACTTAACCAGTCGTCCAAGGAAGTCGGGGCGTCCAATACCCGCCATGTCTTTCAAACAAATCTCAGCTGCACCGGCTGCAATAAGTTCGTTGGCAATATTGCTATAATACTCAACTGTGTGTATTGGTGACGATGTTATACATAGCGTTGCTTGCGGAATCATTCCAGCATCAAGTGCATATTTGATTGAAGGTATGATATTGCGGGTGTCATTCAAACCGCAGAATATTCTTGTAATGTCAACACCTTGTGCCTTTTTTACTTTATACATCATGCGACGTACATCGGCCGGAACCGGGAACATTCTTAGACCATTCAAAGCTCTGTCAAGCATGTGTGTTTGTATGCCGGCTTCGTTGAATGGTTTTGTAAAACGTCTTACAGCAATGTTGGGGTTTTCGCCAGCCATGAGATTGACTTGCTCGAAAGCACCACCGTTAGTTTCCACGCGTGCAAAACATCCCATTTCAATAATAGCGGGAGCTACTTTTTCCAACTGTTCTGCCAATGGTTGGAATTTACCTGACGACTGAAACATGTCGCGGTAAACCAAGCTGAATTTTATCTCTCTTTTCATAACGGTTAGTTTGTGTTTGCTGTTTTTGAATTACAGCATCTGTTTTTTTTGTTTTTCTCTTAACTGCAAAGTTAGTCGCTTTATTGAAATAACATAATTTTTTGCCAAGAATTTTTCAAACTCCAGAATTTGTACCTTCAAAATAATACGTTTGTTTGTTCAAAATATACACAACTTGCGGTATGCGGTGGCGAAAAGTACACTTTTAGTGATTTGTTTTAGCCACGAATAAGTAAATTTCGCCACGTATTTCATGTTTTGGCCAATAAATACACCTCTGTGTCGCTAAAATAATGCATTCTTAAAAGTATATGCGAAATTTGCATTGCTAAAATTCGGAGGGGTAGTGAAATGATTGCCTTGCTCCGGAAAATGTTGTTGAAATTTATATCGTTTTTATGAAACACTATTTATCTTATGTATTTGATGCTATAAAGGAAAATTGGGATAAACCGGCTATTTCCAATTATGGTGCAAATACACTTACTTATGCCGATATTGCCCAGAATATAGCAAAACTGCATTTGTTTTTTGAAAAATGTAATATAAAGAAAGGTGACCACATAGCCATTTGTGCCAAGAACTCAGCAGAGTGGTGTGCGGCATTTCTGGGTATCACCTCTTATGGTGCTGTGGCTGTTCCTCTGCTTCCCGATTTTCTCCCCGAAAATCTGCTGCACCTTATAAAAGTATCAAACAGTCGCATGGCTTTTGTTGACAAGGCTATTCTCACAAATTTGCAACGTGAAAATCTTATTGGGGAATTTGACGGTTTTGATGATTTTGTAGGTCTTGTTGATATTGTTAACCATACTGCTGTTGAGGTAGTAAAGAATACTATTAGTGTTACTCCTGCCGAAATAGAAAAACTTTTTGAACAAAAGTATCCGGTAGCTTTCTCAGCCGATGATCTTGAACTTGATACCAAGGATTTGGATGCATTGGCGGTAATCAGTTATACATCGGGTACAAGTAGCTCGCCTAAGGGAGTAATGTTGCCGGCGAAGTCAATATCAGGAAATGTGGAAGTTGCACGCCGATTGGTACCCATTGCTGTAAAAGATGGTGGTTCCACCTTGTCGATTCTGCCATTGGCTCATATCTTTGGCTTGTCGTTCGACTTCTTGTTCCTTTTTTCTTGTGGTTGTCACATCAATATCTTTACCGAGAAACCGGTTCCGGTACGTTTGCTCAAGGCTTTGTCCGATGTTAAGCCGTTCATATTCCTGACAGTGCCATTATTGGTTGAGAAGATATTCCGTTCTAAGGTGATTCCTACACTGAAAAAGCCTGCAATGCGATTCCTCCTCTCTATTCCTGGTGTCCGCAGAGTAATATTGAACAAGGTACGTGACAAGATTATTGATACTTTTGGCGGTAATCTTGCAAAAGCCGGCTTCTTTATTGGTGGTGCGGCAATAAGCAAGGATGTGGATGCTGTAATGAGAAAGATAAGAATACCTTATGCTGTAGGTTACGGTATGACAGAATGTGGTCCGCTTATCAGTTATGTTGCTTCGTCTCACCCATGTATCGATGATCGTGGTGGTGTTGCAACTCCAAATATAGAGTTGCGTATCGATTCCGACCGTCCTTCAAAATTCCCCGGTGAAATTCAGGTTCGTGGTGCAGTGGTTACTTACGGATATTATAAGAACGAAGAGGCTACAAAGGCTGCATTTACGAGCGATGGTTGGTTAAAGACCGGTGATATGGGTATTCAGGACCGTTTCGGTACTGTATTTATAAAAGGTCGTTGCAAGAATATGATTCTTACAGCAAGTGGCCAGAATATCTACCCCGAAGAGATTGAGGATATGATAAACCGCCTACCTTATGTAATGG
>JAGCJL010000093.1 GCA_017647975.1 Bacteroidaceae bacterium
CAAGCATCATGCCTGGCGACAGCTTCTCATGCCTGCAATTCAGGAAAGGAAGGGAACTTTACATGGAGTACTTCACATGTGACGGCGAGGAGTACGGCAGTTCTACAGCATGTTATGTTGTGGGGCAGACAAACGGCCTTACATCGGTAGATATTATCAAGCCAAAGTAAAATCCTTACATCTTTTTCAATATCACATAAAGTATTACAGGAGCACCAATGAGTGGTGTCACAGCTCCCAAAGGCAGCAAGCCGCCGTCACCGGGGAGTTGGCAGATAAGATTGCACAACAATGCTGTTGTTCCACCCATAAAGATAGTAACAGGTAACAGTGAATTATGGTTATTCGTTGATAATATCATTCTCGCAATGTGAGGCACAGCCAAGCCTATGAAAGCTACAGGACCACAGAAAGCTGTTACAACTGCTGTCAGCAAGCCTGTTATTACAAGTGCAACTGTTCGTACACGCCTTATCTTTATTCCAAGATTATGGGCATAGGCATCGCCGAGCAACAACACATTCAGCGGTTTTACCATCATAAGTGACGCTATAAGCATTGATAATGTAACTGTTGCAAAAAACGGCAAACGGTTCAATGTTACAGCACTGAAACTTCCCATTCCCCAAATGAGATAGGAGTGTACTCCCTCAGCGGTTGCAAAATAATTCACTAGAGATATCACTGATGAGGTAAGATAGCTAACGGCAACACCCGCCACAAGCAGAAAGATTTTATTCTTAAGCAATGACGACAAAAGCAATATTATTGCAATGATAAGCAATGCACCTCCAAAAGCACCGGCAAGTATAGCTATATAGCCTATATATTCTGTTCCTAAAATTGCAACAGCACCATTTGTAAGCAACATCACCAATGCCACGCCAAGACCTGCACCGCTGTTTATTCCTAACACCTCGGGGCCTGCAAGCGGATTGGCAAAAAGTGTCTGCAATATTAGTCCGGCAACAGATATTGCCGCACCGGCAAGAAGAGCCGTAACAGCCTGCGGCAGTCGCATTTCTAAAAGTATTAACCGCCACACCTCATTTTCATTTCCTTTTCCAAGTAGTATCGACACTATATCAGATGCCGGTATATCCACCGAACCATAAAAGAGATTTGCGACAAAAAGCACAAATGTCAGTAAAAAGGCCAAATAGATTCCCAATCTCTTATTCTTCGCGTAATTTCTCATAAAAAACAAATTCATACTCCGGCAAAAGTGTCGGGTTAAAAAGTGCCACAAGTTCCTTCAAGAGTCTTTCGGGGTGAAAGGATACCTGCTCAAAAAGATTCTTACGATGTGTATTGCAAGCATATATATTCCTCTCCTTGAAAGGCTTGAAATTGGCATATCCTGCATAGTCGGATAGCAACGATTTATAGGTTGCATCAACCGGAGAATTGTATTTAAACAACCAAATATCTGCATCCGAAGCCAACGACAGAACTTTTTCAAGAGAGAGAGGAACAGAACCACTGCCGGCAAAAGAAGAAAACAGATAATTAGCACCGGCATCGGAATAAAGTTTTCCCATTGTACTCTGCCCTGCCGGAACATACCATGCCGAACTGCTTTTAACCTCACACAAAAGTTTAGGATATGACGGAGCATGCTTTACAGTGTCACAAAGCTGCATGTATTCCTTGCACACTGCATCAAAAACAGAATCACTCTTGACTGCACATCCCATAAGACGACCATAGAAACGTATCCACTCGGCACAGCCCAATGGGGAATTTTCCATATAGTCGGCACACTCTATGAGAGGAAAGTTCATATTATCCAATTTACCATAACCGCCATTTTCGTATGGCAGTACGAATATTGCATCGGGAGAGATTTGTATTACCTTCTCAGCATTGACATTGAGCGAACTACCACAATCAATAACTCCACCGGCTTTAACAGCCTCGGAAACGGTTTGGGAATAGATATAGCGTGAATCACACACACCTGCAACTGACGATACTACACCAAGTTCCTCAAACAGCGTTGCATGAACTCCCGAAAATACAATAGTACGTTCAAGTGGTGTACGCACCACAACTCCCGATTGCAAGCCCTCTGGTATCTCACTATCTTTGGGAACAAGAATGTATCGGTCAAGCAATCCTTTGCTCCAAGGATTCTTTACATCAACCACTGTATATCCTTCACAATCAGTAATGGCAAGCAATGAGGAATGATGCATAACAACAGGGGTTCCGGTTACAGTTTCCTCTTCTCTTCTACCACCACAAGATAGGAAGAGAATAAATATCACTGCAACACAAAAGACGCGATACAGTAACGAAAGAGTTTGGAACATGGTTCTACTCATTACCTTCATTTACTATACGCAACTGCTGACGTATGCTCTCGGAATGAATCGCCTCAAAAATGGTTTTTACAGCCTCTACATCAAGATTCTTACCTTTACAGTATGCTGCACAACGCTCCATTGTATCATTATAACGCGAGGGTTGGAACACTGTATATCCGTTTTCACGTTTTACGACACCTATTTCGCGTGAGATATCCATTCGTTTTGACAGAAGTTCCATTATTTGTTCATCTATACTATCCATTCTGCTGCGGTAGTTGGCAAAACAGCCACTATCACTGACTGCCGAACGGCGTACAAGTTTGTCAAGAATCATAAAGAGTTCATCGGGAGTAACCTGCTGACGCGAGTCACTCAATGCACAAACAGGATTACAGTGAGTCTCCACCATAATTCCGTCAAAACTCAAATCCAATGCTTGCTGTGACAAAGATATTACAAGTTCACGTTTGCCGGCAATGTGGCTTGGATCGCATATCATAGGGATACCCGGCAAGCGACGACGTAATTCCAAAGGTATCTGCCATTGTGGTGTATTACGGAAATATTTTTCTGCATATGATGAAAAGCCTCTATGAATTGCTCCCAAACGAGTTACTCCGGCATTATACAATCTCTCCATTGCACCAATCCATAACTCAAGGTCCGGATTTACAGGGTTCTTTACCAATACTGGAATATCCACTCCTTGCAAAGCATCGGCAACCTCCTGCACTGCGAAAGGATTTGTTACAGTACGTGCACCAACCCACAGCACATCGATACCGGCTTCAAGGGCCTGCTCAACATGTTGTGCCGTTGCCACCTCAACAGTAAGAGGCAAACCACACTCCTCCTTTACCCTTTTCATCCATTCCAATGCCGGCCTGCCTACACCCTCAAAACATCCGGGACGTGTGCGTGGTTTCCATATTCCGGCACGGAACAAAGAGACCTCCTTACCTTTCAATGCATGTGCCACTGCAAGCAGTTGCTCTTCACTCTCGGCACTGCAAGGGCCTGCAATAAGTAATGGACGAGTTGTTTTTTCAAAAAAAGGTATATTTTTGAGCTTCATTTTCAACGCATTTTTTTAAATAGATTATAAGCATTTCCGGTTGTGACACCTGCAACATGTTCTATCGAACAACCATAAAGATTTGAAAGATATTCGGCAATTGAAGGTATGTAGGAACTTTCATTACGTTTTCCACGATATGGCACAGGAGCAAGATATGGAGAGTCGGTTTCAAGCAACAGACGTTCAAGTGGAACTGTTCTTAATATATCGGGCAATTTGGATTTCTTGTATGTCACTACACCACCTATGCCAAGATAGAATCCTTCAAATGAAAGAAGTTTGTGTGCTTCGGCTTCCGTTCCTGAGAAACAGTGGAATACTCCTGTCAAAGCCTTTGAACGATAATTCTCCATAATATCATACAACGGCTCAAAAGCATTGCGTGAATGTATTGCAACAGGCATATCAAACTCTACAGCCCAATCCAACTGTCTGCAAAAAGCATCAATCTGCTCTTTCTTGCGTGTATCATCCCAATAAAGATCTATACCTATTTCACCTACAGCTATAAAAGGATTCTCCTTAGCAAGTTTTAGATACATGCGGTCAAGCACCTCATTGTAATCATCATTAACCTCGGTTGGGTGCAAACCTATCATTCCGTAACAAACTCCCGGAAATTTATTGCACATATCCATTATTGGTGCATGAGATGACTCATCTATCGAGGGCAAGCATAGTTTTGTTACACCTGACTCAACAGCTCTTCTAACAGCAGATATTCTATCGTCATTAAATTCCTGTACAAAAAGATGCGTATGGGTATCAACAAATTCAATCATTATTGATCTCTTTTTTCTTATTACGGTCTTTACGCTCGTAATATATGACTCCGTAGTTTGTACACTTTTTTATACGCTCCTCACCTGTTAATTCTGCAAAAGCCTTTTCTATCTCGCCCCACACCTCTAAAATAATCTCATCGGCTTCGGCTCTCATCTCTGAAATGTTTTTCAAAGACTCGGCAGTTCTGCTTTGCAAAGATTGTTGACGTTCATACATCTCCTTAAAAAGCTCAAAAGCAACAGAAACACGTCCCATAGTAGGATTGTATATAGGAATTCCGCCTTCGGCCTGACGACGACGTTCTCCTTCAATAACTTTTACTCCCCACTCCAATACAGCCAATTCCGAAAAAAGATTTGGAACTGTGTCTTCATTCTCAGGCAGTCCATAATATGAACGTTTAGAGCGGGCTATCTCTCCACGCATTATAGACATACTCAACACCTGAATAAAATGCGAAACATACATTCTCGCCTTTTTGAGTGCAGTTTCGTACTTCTCATTGCCTTTCTTTGAAGACTGTTCACTTACACAACGCTTGTAAGTTGCAACCTCGCGAGAGAAACGGTCAAGAAAGCTCTTGGCACGATAATAGGTATTATGTGTCAAAACGTTGGTAAATAAACCATTGACAACACTGCTACTAACAGCCGCTTGCAAAGCACGAATACGTGCTTGGTCTGTATTAGGTAATCTACGGTATGGCATTAGAATTAAAGTTTACGGTTAAGAAGAGAGTTTGCAAAATTCTTCAAATTTACCTTTTTATCCTCCGAAACAGATATATTACCAATATAGTCGTCACACTTTGCGAAAAGCTCTTCTATTCTTTTTTCACAAATCTCTTTCACACCTAATTCGTTATAGATATTGGTAAAGAAAGCTATCTTCTCTTCGGCATCAAACTCCTCACGCTCCATCCACGCTTTCATCTCTGCGAGTTGTTTTTCCGAAGCAAGATTCATTGCTGTTATAAGCAAGAATGTCTTTTTATTGCAACAGATGTCACCGCCAATCTTTTTACCGAACAATGACTGGTCGGCATATACATCAAGCAAGTCATCCTGTAGCTGGAATGCCAAGCCCATTGTTTCGCCATAAGCATAGAGGTTTTCAAGATCAGTTTCTGATGCACCGGCAAGCATACCTCCAAGTTTCAAAGATGCAGCAAGAAGAACCGATGTTTTAAGACGTATCATTTCGAGATACTCAGCTTCGGGAACATTATCTCGGTTTTCAAACTCCAAATCATATTGTTGACCATCGCCAATCTGTTTTGCAGTCTCGGTAAAAAGAGCAAGCATAGAAGGCAATTTTTCGGCCGGAACATGTGAAAAGAATTCGTATGCAAGTACAAGCATTGTATCACCGGATAGAATTGCTGCTGTATCACCCCACTTGGCACACACCGTTGGCTTGCCACGACGTATTGTTGCACGATCCATCACATCGTCGTGTATAAGGGTGTAATTATGATATGTTTCCATTGCAACAGCCGGATAGAGAGTCTCTTTTACACACTCCTTATACATGTTATAAGCCATTACAAACAAAACCGGACGAACACGTTTACCACTCTGCGACAGGGTGTAACGTATTGGTGCATATAACTCGCGTGGTTCTCTTTCGAATTGTAGATTTTCAATAAAATCATTTATCAAATCACGAACCTCTTCCCAATTATACATATACTTATATTTTAATCATTAAAAATTTATATAGTAAATAAAAAGAGGCTGCAAATTTGCAGCCTCTTTTTATTTACTTATACATTATTACTGCAAGCGGAACACTACAGGCAATGTAAAGAATACGCGTACCGGTTTACCGGCCTGTTTACCTGGAGACCACTTAGGCATACCTTCTACCACGCGAACAGCCTCTTTGTCAAGGTAGATATCACCTGAACTCTTGAGAACCTCTACACCCTGGATAGAACCGTCGGCATTAACGACGAAACGGATGAAAGCACGACCCTGTGAGTTGTTGTCACGAGATATACGTGGATAATTGATATTGTCCTGCAAGTATTTCATCATAGCCTTCATACCACCGGGGAATTCGGGCTGCTGTTCTACAACTTGGAATACAGTTTCCTCTTCAACAATATCCTCGACAACAATGTTTGCATTATCAGTGATTTCAACGGCATCACCCTGCTCTTCTATTGAAACAAGATCACTTTCCTCAATCTCAGCCTCGTCTTCTACGATTTCAAGAATATCAACAATCTTCTTTGCTTCGGGAGGAGGAGGAACAACTTTCTTCTCAGGAATTGTAAACGGCACCATAATTTCAATAGGAATATCAAGAGCTGCCTGCTGACCCTTCTTCTCTTTCTTTTCCTTTGGTTCAAACTTAGTCCACTCAATTACAGCAAATGTAACTGAGAAAACAATCACGCAACCCATAAGAAGCCACAAGAATCTGTTTTGTTCCAAGTTGGCTTTACTGCTCTTTTTAACTTCGAGCAATCCGTTGCCTTCAACCTGTTGTTTTTTCTCTGTACTCATATCTTATTTTATAATTATTTTCTATCGGACAAAAATAAACAATATTTTTCAATACTAACGACTAAATGCAATCTTTTTTTATTTTTAAAAAGATTTTCTTTAAAAACGAGAACATAAATTGACGATTTTTCCGTTATTTTGAGTAAAAATATTACCAAAAACAATTAGTAAAAAGTCGGGAAATAATTTTTTTTGAGTATCTTCGCAATACAAACAGAAGCATTGCAAATGCATTTTTATTTATTATTATATAAGGTATAAATTACAAGGTGAAAATAAGAGGCATTATTTTAAATATACTACTGCTGCTCCCAATAACAATTTTTGCACAAGGAGGAGAATACACATTCAATTTCCTACGGTTGCCCTACTCTTCACACGCTGCGGCACTCGGAGGAAATAATATATCACTCATAGATGATGACATATCACTTGCCATGCACAACCCCGCATTGCTTGTCAATGCCAGCGACAAGACCATAGACCTGTCATTCATGACCTATATGAGCGACTGCAAAGTTGGAGGAGCCGCATTTAACAAGACATTTGGAAACAGATCATCGGCAGCAATCAATGCAAGATATGTCGATTATGGTAAATTTGAAGGATACACTCCCGACAACATACATACAGGAACATTTACAGCAAAAGATATTGAAATTGCAGGAACATACAGTTACATGCTCAGCGACAGATGGAGCGGCGGTGTCACCGGTAAATTCATATATTCAAAGTATGAGACCATGCATGCCATTGCATTAGGCGTAGATTTAGGACTCAACTATTACCACGAAGGATATAACTTGTCACTCTCATTGGTAGGTAAGAACCTCGGAGGTCAAGTCAAAGCGTTTGAGGACAAGCTCGAGAGCATTCCTATGGATTTTCAATTCGGTATCACAAAAGGATTCAACCATGCACCAATAAGATTGTCGGCAATGTTGAACAACCTGCATAAATGGAAAAAGAGCGATTTTTACAATGCCGATGGCAGCGAGGACAATTTTGGTACATTGCTACTAAAACACCTGATTGTTGGTGCGAACATTCTCATTGGCAAGAATTTCTATATAGCATTAGGTTATAACTATCGTACAAGCAAAGAGTTATCAACCGGCAAGAGAAGTCTTAACGGGTTCAGCCTTGGTGCCGGTTTAAATGTACGCAAAGTCAGATTCAATGCTTCGTACAGCCAGTTACATTCATCATCGTCATCATTATTATTTAACATTGCATACTCAATATAAAGAAATAAAAAATTATAATATGAAAAAAATCATTATAGCTATTGACGGTTTCTCTTCATGCGGTAAGAGCACCATGGCGAAAGCCCTTGCACGCAATGTTGGATATCTATATTTTGACAGCGGTGCCATGTATCGTGCTGTGACGCTGTTCTGCATGCGTAACGGACTCATCACTAATGGCAACATAGACGTAGAAGCCTTAAGAGCAAGAATGAATGAGATACACATCACATTCAAAGCTGACCCAGTAAGCGGAAATTCCATAACAATGCTTAACAACGAAGATGTTGAGCATGATATACGCTCATTAGAGGTATCCAAAATGGTCAGTCAAGTTGCTACATTGGATTTCGTACGTAGCGAGATGATTGAACAGCAACGCGAAATGGGCAAATCAAAAGGCATTGTAATGGACGGCCGCGATATTGGAACAACAGTGTTCCCAAATGCCGAGATGAAAGTTTTTGTAACAGCAAGTGCCGAGGTCAGAGCACAACGCCGTTATGACGAGCTTACTGCACGTGGCGACCAACCAAACTACAATGAGATTTTGGAAAATGTACAACAACGCGACCACATTGACCAGACAAGAGAGATTAGTCCGCTAAAAAAAGCCGATGATGCCCTATTGCTTGACAACAGCAATATGACACGCGAAGAGCAGATGAATTGGCTAATAGAGATGTTCAACAAACTCACCAAAGAATGTTAAATATAGAAATCGACCAATACTCCGGGTTCTGCTTTGGCGTTACAACAGCAATAAAGAAAGCCGAAGAGGAACTTGAAAACGGTGGAATACTCTACTGTTTGGGCGATATTGTACACAACAGCATAGAGTGTGACAGGCTAAAGCGTATGGGCCTTGTTACCATAGACCATTCAACATACCGTGAGCTTCATGACGCAAAGGTTCTTTTGAGAGCACATGGAGAACCGCCTGAAACTTATGCCATAGCAAAGAGAAACAATCTTGAATTGATCGATGCCACATGCCCCGTTGTACTTAAGCTGCAACAGAGAATTAAGAAGAAATGGCAGGAGACCGCAGGAGAAGAGCGTCAGATAGTAATCCATGGACAAGCCGGACATGCCGAAGTGCTAGGCCTTGTGGGACAGACACATGGCGAAGCCATTGTCATAGAAGACACCATACAGCTTGACAAGCTCTCTAAGGACAAAGACACCTATATCTATTCACAAACGACAAAATCTCTTGAAGGATACAAACGCATTGTAAGTGCCATAAGAGACAGAGTCAATAAAGAAAATGTATGCGAGTCGTTCAACACCGTCTGCGGACAGGTAGCAAACCGCATGAACGGTATAGGAGAATTCGCCAAGTCGCACGAACTTATCTTTTTCGTTTGTGGCAGCAAAAGTTCAAACGGTAAGATTCTGTACAACGAATGTAGAAGAGTGAATCACAACTCCTATCAGATTGAAGGCCCCGAAGATATAGATTTTACCCTTACAGATAAGATAAAAAGCATTGGAATATGCGGAGCCACTTCAACACCCAAATGGCTCATGGAAAACTGCAAACAAGCAATAACTAATTACCATAATAACAAATAATATGAAAAACAAAATCCGTTGCGTAGGTATATTGACTTCAGGCGGTGACGCTCCAGGCATGAATGCCGCAATACGTGCCGTCACACGTGCATGCATATACCACGAGATTAAAGTAAAAGCTATCTATCGTGGCTACAAAGGTCTTGTAACAGGTGAAATCAAAGAGTTCAAGACCGAGGACGTTAGTAACATTATCCAGCGTGGTGGTACAATACTCAAGACCAGCCGTTGCGATGAGTTCAAGACCGAAGAAGGCCGTGCAAAGGCTTACGAGACATTGAAGAGAGAGGAAATAGACGCACTTGTTGTCATTGGTGGTGATGGTTCAATTACCGGTGCATACAACCTTGCACGCGAATACGACATACCTTGTATCGCACTACCCGGTACTATAGACAACGACCTTTACGGTACCGACACCACAATCGGTTACGACACAGCGTTGAACACAATCATGGAGTGTGTCGATAAAATCCGTGATACTGCATCATCACACGAGCGTCTGTTCATTGTTGAGGTTATGGGCCGTGATGCCGGTTTCCTTGCTCTTAACGGAACAATTGCCACAGGTGCCGAAGCTTGCGTATTGCCCGAGATTGACCCTGAGTTCGAGCGTATCAACCAGTTCATCGCAAACGGTCTCCGCCGTACAAAGAGCAGTAGTATCGTATTGTTTGCCGAGGGTCGTGAGAAAGACTACAACATCATGGAAGTTGCCGAAGGCATGCGTGAGCGTTTCCCCGAGTTGGATGTTCGTGTATCAATCCTTGGTTACTTGCAACGTGGTGGCAGCCCCACAGCTAACGACCGTATCCTCGCAAGCCGCTTGGGTGTTGCAGCAATAGATGCACTACTCGAAGGTCAGCGTAATGTTATGATAGGTCTCAGAAACAACGAGATTGTCTATATACCTTTCACAAAGGCAATAAAGGACGACAAACCTATTGACAAAGAGACTGTACGAGCTCAAGAAATTCTTGCATCGTAAAAAGTCATATTTATACAATCGGGTGACCAATTGGTCACCCGATTGTATTGAAGATTGAATAAAAAGCTTTTTAGTCAATCTCTTTGTTTTTTCACATATCAATCCTTAAATTCGCAGCAATGACAGCAATAGCAAACATATCACTCCAGGAGGAATGCACCGCTTTGTGGAAAGAGGTCTTTGGCGATGAAGAAGAGTTCATACTCTCTTTCATGCAGAACTACTATGAGAAGAGTAATATGCTGTACATAGAGGAAAACGGCAAGTTGTTATCCATGCTGCACCTTATACCATTTGAATTCAAAAGTTTAAAAGTAGGATATATCTACGCCCTGGCAACAGCAACTGATGCCAGAGGACGAGGATTTGCATCTACGTTGATAAAGAAAGCCATAGAAAAAGCCAGAAGCAATGGTTTTGCAGCACTCGTAACATTACCGGCCGAAGAGAAACTACATAACTACTACAACCGTTTCGGCTTCAAGGGAAAATACAAGACATTATTCCACACCCCCGACAACTTTGACTTTGGTACAGGAGACAAAGAAAAGGATTTTGTTACAGTGCTCGAGTTGTCACAACCGTCAATTTTCGCAGACATCACCACCCCGCTGTTGCTTAAAACAAAAAGACAAGCCTAAGGCCTGTCCTTTTGAGCCGAGTTGGGGACTCGAACCCCAGACCTACTCATTACGAATGAGTTGCTCTACCAACTGAGCTAATTCGGCGTATCATATCGTTTTATTTACAATTTCCCAACGAATGTAGCCAATCTTCGCGGACTTTCATGTCCGCAAAGGTACAAATAAAAAATATCAGAAAAAATATTCAAGGGATATTAAATTCAAAAAATATACCGGCCATACTCCGAGTGCTGAAGAGTATGGCCGATACATCACAAATTTCATTATTCTTTTAACTGCCTATAGGTCGTTTTGGGGAAACGGGCTGCCGTTGTCTCGTCAAGACGCCGTACAGGAGTGCTATGCGGTGCATTCTTAACGACATCGGGGTTTTCTACCGCCTCTTTCGCCACGAGTTTCATCACTGCTATGAACTCGTCAAGTGTCTCCTTGCTTTCGGTCTCCGTAGGTTCAATCATTATGCTCTGATGGAACAGGAGAGGGAAATATATAGTTGGAGCATGGTATCCGTAGTCAAGCAATCTCTTTGCTATATCAAGTGTAGTAACACCTGTCGATTTGTCGGCAAGGCCGTCAAACACAAATTCATGCTTGCATATTCCCTCAATAGGAAGGTAATATTCGTTCTTGAGAGACTCCTTCACGTAGTTGGCGTTAAGAACTGCCAACGGACCTACCATCTTGACATTTTCCTTGCCAAGGGTGAGTATGTATGTGTAGGCACGCAACAGAACTCCGAAGTTTCCAAGGAAATTCGATACATAGCCCGCTGAGGTTTCATCGGTGTCAATATAATAATGTCCGGCACTGTTTCTTTTCACCTGTGGGTTAGGCAACAGGTGTTCAAGACCGGCACGCACACCTACAGGGCCATCACCGGGGCCACCACCACCATGAGGCGTAGAGAATGTCTTGTGTAGGTTTATATGCATTATATCGAAGCCCATATCACCGGGACGACACTTTCCTAATACAGCATTGAGATTTGCTCCGTCGTAATAAAGCAGACCGCCACACTCATGCACAAGGCGTGCTATTTCAGGTATTTCGGTCTCAAATATTCCAAGTGTATTTGGGTTTGTCATCATTATACCTGCAATGGTATCATCAAGCAGAGGTTTCAAATCCTCAACATCTACTGTTCCGTTTGCTGTTGACTTCACCTCTACTATCTGCAAACCACATACTGCTGCACTTGCAGGATTGGTTCCATGAGCACTGTCGGGTACAATGACTTTTGTTCTCTTTGTGTCGCCACGCTGTTCGTGGTAGGCACGCATTATCATCAGACCGGTAAGCTCACCATGTGCTCCTGCGTATGGATTGAGTGTGAATGCCGACAAACCGCTTATTTCGGAAAGTGAAGCTGCCAAATTATAATATACCTCCAAAGCTCCTTGTGACAAGGATGCAGGAGTTTCGGGATGCAACTTTGCAAATGTCGGCAACGAAGCAATCTCCTCGTTCAAACGAGGGTTGTACTTCATGGTGCAACTACCAAGAGGATAGAATCCCGTATCAACACCAAAGTTCTTGTTTGAAAGGTTGGTATAATGACGTACCACATCAAACTCTGTAACTTCGGGCAGTTCAGGAGCCACTCCGCGTTTCAAATTGTCGGGTAATTGGCAGATACAATAATTCTCTTTCAGTTCATTCTTGGGAAGAGAATACCCTGTGCGGCCCTCCTTGGAGAGCTCGAATATCAATTTGTCATAATTGCGTATCATAGTATTTTCTCCTCTTGTTTATAAACTTTTTACAATTTCCACCATCTTGTCCATCTCGGCTTTCGTACGTTGCTCGGTAACACATACAAGCAATGTATCATCGGCAATACGGACACCACCAAGAATACCTTCGGCAACAAGTGCATCAAGCACCTTTGTAACAGGAACCGATGTCTTTACTGCAAACTCGTTGAAGAACGGCTTGTCATACACCAAGGTACATTTTCCTGTGGCAACAAGTCTTTCGGCAAGGTAATGAGCACCACTGTAAGAGAGACTGCAAGCCTCCTTTAAGCCTTTGTAACCCATGACCGACATGTATATGGTTACATATAATGCCATAAGCGACTGGTTGGAACAGATGTTACTATTTGCTTTCTCGCGACGTATATGTTGCTCGCGTGCCTGCAATGTAAGCACGAATGCACGCTTGCCATCAACATCGGTTGTTGCACCCACGATACGTCCCGGCAACTTACGGACATTGGCATTGGTACAAGCCAGATAACCCACATAAGGACCGCCATAACACATGGGAATACCCAGCGTTTGAGCATCACCGCATGCGATATCTGCTCCCCACTCTGCCGGTGTCTTGAGCACTGCAAGAGCAGAAGGCTTGGCATTCATTACAAACATGGCTTTATTCGCATGACACAATTCGGCCACTCCTGAATAATCCTCGACAATGCCGTAGAAGTTAGGCTGTGCAAGAATTACTCCTGCCACATCACCACCGGCAAGTTTTTCGGCAAGAACATCAAGATTGGTAATACCGTCTCTTTCGGGAATAGTCTCCACAACCACTCCCTGATAGCCGGCATAGGTCTCCACTACACGACGAACCTTGGGATCCATCGTCTGCGATATGAGAACCTTGTTGCGTTTCTTGGCAATGGCAACACACATCATCATAGCCTCGGCTGTTGCGGTTGTGCCATCATACATTGAAGCATTTGTGACATCCATTCCTGTGAGTTCGCATATCATTGACTGATACTCGAATATATACTGCAGTGTACCTTGCGAAATCTCGGGTTGATAAGGGGTATATGCCGTCAGGAATTCTCCTCGAGAAATAAGCGGAGCTATAACCGACGGTGAATAATGATCCTCTACACCGGCACCGGCAAAGCACACAAGTTGCGAATTCTTATTGCCGAGTTCTTCAAAGAAACGACGTATCTCCACCTCGGACATGGCTTCGGGGAGTGCGAATTCGCGATTGAACAGCAGTTGCTGCGGAATCTCACCGTAGAGTTCATCCAAGGAACCCACACCGGCAACAGCAAGCATCTGTTCAATATCCTGTTGGGTATGAGGGAAATATTTCATTGCTTTCTATTATTCATTGATAAGAGCTTTGTATGCATCGGCATCCATAAGGTTTGCTGTCTCTGCTGCATCGGCAAGCTGTACCTTAATAATCCAATTTTCATACGGATCACTATTCACAAGTTCGGGGTTATCATTGAGTGCCTCGTTCACCTCGACAACAACACCGCTTACAGGAGATATCAGGTCACTTGCTGCTTTCACGCTCTCTACAGCACCAAAATCCTCACCTGCTGTCACTTCATCATCAACTTCGGGCATATCTACATACACCACATTACCAAGTTCATGTTGTGCGTAATCTGTGATACCTACATATCCGTATTCTCCCTCTACTCTTACATACTCGTGTGACTCTGCATAGAAGAGTCCTTCAATAATTTTACTCATGGTTAAGATAGTTATAAGTTATTATTTTTATTATGGTTATTTCTTGTAGTTTTTGTCGTAGAAACGTTTTTTTGTTACAAAGCCAGGAAAGACTTTCTTGCGTATGCGTACAGCGACTTCGGTATCCATTTTAGTGTAATCAATGTCAAGCATGGCCATACATACACTCTTTCCTGTAGAAATTGAATTATAGCCAGTTGTTACCACACCTATTACCTTGCCGTCGGCTTCAACCTCGTAGCCATGACGCGGAATGGCTTTGTCATGCAACTCAACACCTACAATCTTACGTTTAAGTCCATCGGTTTTCTGCTTTACAAGAGCCTCTTTACCTATAAAATCCTTGTCAAGTTTTACAAACATGCCAAGACCTGCTTCAAGAGGAGTTATATCATCGGTAAGTTCATCGCCGTACAATGGCAATCCAACCTCAAAACGCAGGGTATCGCGACAGCCAAGACCGCAAGGCTTGACCTCGTCACTTGCCATGAGTTTGTCCCACACCATATTAGTAAACTCATGTGAGCCGTAAATCTCAAAACCGTCTTCACCGGTATATCCTGTGCGGCTGATGATTATTGTCTCACCATTGCACTCAACTTCTTTGCATGTGTAGAACGCCAAGTCGCTGCAGTGGATACCAAGAATACGCTCCACAATCTCTTCAGCTGTGGGTCCTTGAACAGCTACCTCGCCATACTTCTCGCTCTGGTTTTCTACCACCACATCAAAGTTCTTCGCCTGCTCAGTTATCCAAGCAACATCCTTGTCAATATTTGATGCATTTATAACAAGGAGATAGCGTTCCTCGGCCATCTTGTACACAAGCAAATCATCAACAACACCACCCGAATGATGACACATCATTCCGTAATAGATCTTGCCGTCAGGAGCTGCGGCAATGTCATTGGTGAAGATATGATTCACAAATTTTTCGCTCTCGGCACCGGTTACAAGAACCTCACCCATGTGCGAAACATCAAACATTCCGCATGCACGACGCACAGCGTTATGCTCATCAACAATGTTGGTGTACTGTATCGGCATGTCGAAACCGCCGAAAGGACTGATAAGAGCACCCAATGCAACATGTTTGTCATAAAGACAGGTTCTTTTATTCTCCATAGGTCAGTTAAAAAACAGATTTATAAATTGTTCATTACTCAAATTCATTACAGCATTGCTACAATCCATTGCCGAAACAGCATTCTCTACAGCCTCGCGAGTGTAAGGAACACCTTTCAATCTTGACAACAACATTGTGTCAACATCTCCTATTATAAAGAAATCGCCCGATAGATTGGCCCTGCGTATTACATTCTCCTTGACCTCCAAGTCGAGCTTGAATTCCCCTACTCCGTCATATCTTTTTACATTTGATACAGTACATGCCGGATTATTACCATAAATAAATTCATGGCTGTAATACTCTTTAGCTAAATCCTCAATGACCTTTATGTCGTTACATCCAAGCACGATTGTTTCATCGCACAGCGATTCACGCAGCGATTTTTTGAAATCCTCAATAGAAAGGGAAGTATATTCCTTGACAGTCGTTACACGCTGACGTACTGATTCCACCCCCTTGCTTTTAAGTTTTGCAGCCGAAGGTGTAGTAGCGTTCATCATGGAATCGACATCTGTATCATAAAGCATTGTGCCATGCACAATACTGCATTTAGGCAAACAATAGAAAGCGTTGCCTGAAACCTTTTTGCCATCAATGACAATATCGTTACGTCCCGTAGTTCTGGCTGTAATACCCAACTTATGCAAGGCATGCTCAACCATAAGCATGTAACGGTTAAAAGTAAAATTGACATTAGTATCGGGAGTGATATAGGAGAGCATGATATTGCCCTCATCAGCATATACGCAACCGCCACCACTCTTGCGGCGATAGAATTCTATGCCATTCTCCTTGCAGAAAGCCACATCAACCTCATTCTCAAGCAGTTGATTGCGGCCAAAGATTACAGTAGGCTTCACTTGCCACATGAAAAAATAGTCCTGCACAGGAAATTCCCGTGCAATATACTCCTCCATTGCAAGATAGAACGGAAGGCTGTATCTATTATCATTCGGAAGTGCAACGTATATCATAGGATATAATCGGACACATTTACAACCTTACCCGCAAATTTAGAAAAAGAAATTTTAAAAGCAACAGCTATAACATTTTTTTTGAAAAATTCATAATAAGCTACATTATAGAGATAAAAAAAAGAGGACACATCAGTCTGATGTGTCCTCAATGTTTTATTTAAGGCAAATATTACTTCGCCACAGCCTCAAGACGCTTGAGGATAGAGAAGATGAAGATAGCTGAAACAAGGCATATAGCGATAAGAACTCCCCAGATAATTGAGAGAGACATACCCCACATAAGTCCAGGAACCATGATGAGGAAGTTACCGATAGCGGTTGCCACGAACCAGCCACCCATCATCATACCCTTGTACTTTGGAGGAGCCACCTTGCTCACGAACGAAATACCGATAGGAGAAAGGAGCAACTCAGCTATTGTAAGTACGAAGTAAGTGCTGATCAACCAGTTAGGAGATACGAAAGTAGCTGTACCAGCCTCTGTTGCGGCAAGCTGCTCACCTGCAGCGGGGAGCGACCATGAAGCAACGAAAAGAACTACGAAAGCCAACGCTGCAACAAGCATACCCAAACCGATCTTCATTGGTGAAGAAGGCTCTTTGCCCTTCTTTGCCAATGTAGCGAAAATAATACCCACGATAGGAGTCAACGCAACCACGAAGCATGGGTTGAACTGCTGGAAGATAGGAGCTTCAACCTCTACAGAACCTGTTACGTTCATAGCTCTGTAAACCAAAACACCAGCAGTAGCGAGGAACAATACCGCTGCAATCAACTTAGCCTTCACGGTCTTTGACTGGAACACGTTAAGCACGCCATAAACCATGAGTACGCACAAGATGAGGTTCCAGAAGCTTCTTACCTCGGTGAAGCTAAGAGACTTGCTGAGGAAAAGGCTCATGAAGCCAGACTCTGACTTCGCTGTATATTCACGGGCGAACTGGTTCATCGTGATACCGTTCTGGTGGAACGCCATCCAGAAGAAGATAACCACAGCAAACACAAGGCACAAGCAAACGATACGCTCTTTTGTCTGAGCAGGAGTCAACTCCTCTTCTACAACCTGAGCATTGTTTGCAGCGACAACCTTAGCACGGTCAGCGTGAGCAAATGTCTTGCGGAACGCATAGTAGATAATGATTGAAAGAACCAATGAAATACATGCAACCGCAAACGCGAAGTGGTAAGAGTCAGCCTTGCTGATAGCGTGTGCCTCCTGTGCCCATGCCATGATAGAGAGAGCTACCGCAGCAGCGAACATAGAACCTAGGTTGATAGCCATATAGAAGATGCTGAAACCCTCGTCACGCTTTGCCGAATACTTGGGATCATCGTACAAGTTACCAACGAGCACCTGCAAGTTACCCTTGAACAAACCGGTACCTACACAAATGAAAAGCAACGCCAACGCCATTACGCCAAGAGCTACAGTACCTGCACCGAGAGGCAAAGAAAGCAGAAGGTAACCCATAAACATTACGAGGATACCGATTGTTACCATCTTGCCGAAACCGAACTTATCGGCAAGCATACCGCCGAAAAGTGGCACGAAGTAAACCACGCCCAAGAAAATAGCCTGGATTGTACTTGAGGTTCCCATTGAGAAACCGAAATTGTCCTGCAAAAAGAACAGGAACACAGCCAACATTGTGTAGTAGCCGAAACGCTCACCTGTGTTGGCAAGGGCCAAAGCCCAAAGAC
>JAGCJL010000094.1 GCA_017647975.1 Bacteroidaceae bacterium
TATCAACGGCATCGGTCAGGATGCTTTGAACCATACTCTTGCACAGATGTGGGGTACACGCGGTTACCTTGCTCCGGGCAAGGCTAATATTGACTGCCGTTACAACTATACCAACCACTACGACGTCTTTGCCGACCAGGTAGGTATCTACAAGAGCAATATATACTATCACAAAAAGGGTACTCCCGAGGTTGCCGGTGCCGTTTCAGGTTGCTGGAACGACCGCAAGGTTAAGGATGAAAAACAGATAATGGCACAGAACAATGTTTGGGCCAATGTAATCGCTACTGCGGAACGTGCATGGATAGGTGGCGGCAAGCAGTATATCGACAACATGACTAACACACCTGACAATCTTAAGGCAGATGGTGGTCATGGTGGTGTTATGCTTCCAAACAGTGGCGAGGAGTTCGAGGAGTTTGCTAGCTGGGAACGCCGTTTCCTCTTCCACAAGGCTAACTCGCTCAAGAATGAGCCCATCCCTTACGTGAAGCAGACAAACGTACGCTGGCGTATAACCGATGCCTTCCCAAACAACGGTAATTCAGGAATGTCATTCGCTCCCGAAGCTGCAGGAACAAGTGCTGATGCGAATCTTATTGCTGAGAGCTTTGTACACGAAGGCAAGACCTACTATACTGGAATGGCAACAGGTGCCGGTATCTATTTGAGCCACACTTGGGGCAACTCAATCATTGATGCTTACTATTCAAATCCACAATTCAACCACACTGCATACGCATGGACATTTGTATATAGTGATAGAGAACAGGAGGTGGGTGCTCAGATAGAGTTCCAGAACTACAGCCGTTCAGAGCAGGACGGTGCGGCTCCTGCGGAAAAATGGGATCATTTTGGCTCTCGTATTTGGCTTAACGGCAAGGAGATTCCAGCTCCTGTATATGAGAATACAGGTGTTTCTGTCAACAGCAAGGAGGTTATGCTCAAGAATGAGAATTTCCCGGCACGCAAGCCAATCAAGGTAACATTGAAAAAAGGTTGGAACAAGGTGTTCTTGAAATTGCCTTATATGAACACAGGTTACAGACTGAAGAAGTGGATGTTTACATTTGTTCTTACCGATGTTGATGGTGTGAATGCAGTAGAAGGTCTTGTTTATTCTCCTAACCAACGAATGGATGCTGCGGCAGACCAATTGGCGGCTGTATTAGCTGAGGCGAGAAAAGAGGTTTTTGATAATGTTGGTGACCAACCAGGTATGTGTAAAAAAGAGTACGCTGCTGAGGTTGAGGCTGTTATTGCAAGAATAGAGGCAACGATAGACGAAGAAATGACAGAAGAGGAGCGTGCTGTGCAAATGGCTGAGTTGAATGCCGCTTTGGAAGCTTTTAAAAAATCTCCTGTAAACTTTCCTTTAAAAGTGAGTAGTGCAGATGAAGATTTCTATTATACAATATGTACTCCTCAACGTGGAAACCGTTATGTGACATCAAAGGGTAATGATGCTGAGATTGTGGGTGAGGCTACGGTAACAGATGCTGCAAAGTGGAAATTTGTAGCACGTGCCGATGGCAAATATGATATCGTAAACAAGAGTAACAATACATATATATCCCCAGCCAGTGCAAACAATACGGCACTTCGTACACAAAGTTCTTCACCAACTAACGGTTGGGTATTGAAAAATGCAGCCACAACCGGTTTGTATATAATAGTCAGTGGCGATGTGCAGTTTAACCAGACAAATAGTGGTCAAGGTTACAAGGTGTATAACTGGGGTAGTGGAAATAATACCACTGATTCTGGTTGCCAATATCTTATCGCAGAGGCAGATGCGGTTATTGAAGGAGTTGAATTGTCGACACCGGCTGATTTTGTAAATGGTGAAATCTATTACTTTGAAACATCACGTGGTGTGTTAGGTGCTACTGCGAATGATGCAAATCTTGTTTCATCGGCGAGAACAACTCTTGAAACAAGTATATCCAATCCTTATTGTCAATGGACTGTCTATAAGTCAAATAATGGTAAATATTACCTTTATAATATAGGTAAAAGAATGTTTATGGGTGCTACAACTGCAAACAATGGTTCAATCCCTTTTACCGAAACACCGGAGAATGATGGTTTGACTTTTAAAACTACAACAAAGGATGGTTATCCAATTATGTTTACCTGTAATACCAATAAAGGTGTTGTAAATCATTCCACCGACCAAGGAAATGGAGCTCTCTATTGGGCTGACGGATGGGATAAAACCAATGATGACGGTAGCTGTCATAAAGTCACAAAGATTGGTGAATTGGATAAAGAAACATTAGCTGCAATAAGAACTTTGGTCGGTGATATTGTTGATGCTCCCAAATCTTTTTTGTCAATTGCAGAACTTGACGGAGAAACTTACCCTTATGTTATAGAAGATGAGTTGGCATTAAAGGTTTTTGAAAAGGAGAATATTACTGTTGCTGCAGATGTAACTCTTGCGAGCAGCATGAGTGGTCGTGGTGCTATTGTCTGTGCTGCTGATCCTTCTGTTGCAGAACTGACAACAGGTACACAGGCGAATTCGCCTTATATTGCATACGGTTTTAATGGTAAGAAACTTGCTTATCTTGCTTCGTCAAGGTCTGGTGATGTTTTTACTGCTGCAGGCAGTGAGTTGACACAAGGTGCCAATTACAAGGTAGTATATGTCGTAGATAAGCAAAATCAAAAAATGACGATGTATCTTAATGGTGTTGAGTATGCTTCGGCTAATTATCCGGCAGCAGGATATGAATTGCAGTCATTCTCTAATTTTGCGACAAATGCAAAAGCTAAGTTATATGTTGGTGGCGGTATTGTAGGTGGAGATATACAGCATGATATGTTTGATGGTATTGTACATTCAATACATTTTTTTGATGAAGCTCTCGATGTAGCATCTGTAGCAAATATTGATTATTCAGTGATTATCGGGGGCGATGATACTACAATAATAGATGATTTGAAAACTAAAGATGAGAATGTGAAAACCGAGATTTATGATCTTGCCGGTCGTAAGATAAAAGAGGTTGTTGGTTCCGGAATTTATATTGTCAATGGCGAAAAAAAGGTGATTAAATAATATTTTCTATAATCGTTGTAAATATAACGAGGGTGACTTCTGAAAAAAAGTACATCCTCGTTTTTATTTTCTTTATATTTATTGTCCTTTTTATACGAAAATGGTAGCTTCTTCTAAACTATTTACACATTTAAAGCGATATATTTAGAGGTTTTTATTATATTCGCAATGATTTTGCGGTTAGTTTTACAAAAACATCCGCGATAGATTGTTATAAAAAATACTATTTATGAAGAAAACATTAGTTGATCTTTTTGAGGAATCAGTAAGATTGTATCCTAACAATACATTCCTCCTTGAGAAAACAGACAAGAAAGAGGGTTTTAAACCTACAACTTATACTCAGGTTAAAGAACTTGTTTACCGTTTAGGTGCAGGCTATCAGGCTTTGGGTGTGAAAAAAGGTGATAACATGGCTCTTTTGAGTGAGGGTTGCAACATGTGGGTTATCGGTGAGTTGGCAATGTTCTACGCCGGTGCGGTCAATGTACCTTTGTCAATCAAGCTCGAAGAGAGTAATGACCTCCTTTTCCGTCTTGTTCATGGTGATGTAAAATTTATTTTAGTATCAAATCATCAGTTGAAGAAGGTGCGTGCAATCAAGGATAAACTTGATGCTGTTGAGAAGATAATTGTTTTCGGCAATTGCGGTGAACTTGAAGAGAAGGAGATTGCTCTTGATGAGGTTATGAAAATGGGTGAAGAGTTTCTTGCTTCGCACACAATGGAGGAGTTCCTTGCTGTAGGTAGCTCTTTGCAGAACGATGATATTGCAACAATTACATATACCAGCGGTACTACAGCCGATCCTAAGGGTGTTGTTCTTACACATCGTAATTATACATCTAATGTGGAACAGGCATTGACACTTGTTCATATTGACGAGACTTGGAGAACTTTGATTATTCTTCCTCTCGACCACTGTTTTGCACATGTAGTTGGATTTTATATAATGATGTCAAAGGGTGCTACTGCTGCAACAGTACAGGTTGGTCGCACTCCGCTTGAGACATTGAAAAATATTCCTGGTAATATTAAAGAGGTGCGTCCTCACTTTATCCTTTCAGTGCCTTCTTTGGCAAAGACATTCAAAAAGAATATCGAAGGAGCTATTCGTGCCAAGGGTAAGACAACTGAGACTCTCTTTAATTGGGGTATGGCAGTGCGTCAGGCATACTATGGCGAGAGTAATCTTGATTCAAAGGGTCTGCGTGCATTCTTAAAACCTCTTGTGGCTTTGTTCGACAAACTGATATTCTCAAAGGTACGTGAGAACTTTGGTGGTGAGTTGCGTTTCTTTGTTGGTGGCGGTGCTTTGCTCGATAAGGAGTTGCAGAATTTCTATCTTGGCGTGGGTATGCCAATGTATCAGGGTTATGGTCTTTCCGAGGCTACTCCGGTTATTTCATCAAACGGTCCGGATCTCTATCGTTTCGGTTCAAGCGGTAAACTTGTTGTGCCCATTGAACTGAAGATTTGTGATGCAGACGGTAAGGAATTGCCTAACGGTGAACTTGGTGAAATTGTTGTAAAGGGTGAGAATGTTATGGCCGGTTACTGGAAGAATCCAGTAGCAACAGCCGAGACTGTTCGTGACGGTTATCTTTACACCGGTGACCTTGGTTATATGTCCGATGAAGGTCTCCTGTATGTAAAGGGTCGTTTCAAGAGTCTTTTGATTTCAAGTGATGGTGAAAAGTATAGCCCAGAAGGTATTGAAGAGGCTTTTGTAAGTCTTTGTCCTACTATTGAACAGGTTATTCTCTATAACAACCAGTCGCCTTATACAATTGCTCTTATCGTTCCAAGCAAGGATAATATCAAGCGTTTGCTTGCCGAGAGAAATCTTGATTTCTCAACTGAGGAGGGCCGTAAGGCTGCTTGTGACCTTGTGAAAGCCGATGTGGATATGTTCAAGAAAGATGGTGAACATGCCGGAATGTTCCCCGAACGTTGGTTGCCAAGTTGTTTTGCAGTGCTTCCAGAGGCCTTTACAGAGCAGAACGGTATGATGAATAGTACTATGAAGGTTGTTCGTGGTAAGGTTGAAAAATTCTATAAGGAGCGTATAGATATTCTTTACACTCCCGAAGGAAAACAACTTTATGAGCAGCATAACCTTGATGCATTCAAGTAAACTGTTAAAGATATAAAGTAAGAGAATGAAGCACTTTGGCTTCATTCTCTTTTTTGTTTTTAATTATATGTTAATTTTAAAAATAAAGAGTAAATAATACCTCTTAATAATAAAACAAATATTATTTTTGTTTTTTACAAATATTTCTTTTGTAAAAGAGTGTAAATGTTTGTGTTGTAAATGGTAAAAAATAAAGAAATAAAAATAATAATTATGAAAAGTGGTCTTGTAAACATCCTTTTTGTCTTGGCTTTTCTTTGTCCGTCAATATTGTCGGCACAGGAACAGGAGATAGTAAATGTGGATCGTAGTAAATATCCCGATTACAGCAGAGTGGTAAATCCTGATAATTCTTTGAGGGTGCATAAAGGTGTTAGAAAGAGTTCAACTCGTTCGGAACGTCCTGAATATGTAAACAACGCCGAAACACGTTATTTCCCACCGGTATTCAATCAGGCTGGTGGCTCTTGTGGTTCTGCATCGCGTATAAGTTATATGTTCAGCTATGAATTGGCTGCCTATCGTGATTTGGACGGTTCTAAGCCTGAGAATTATTATCCTTCACATTTCGTGTGGTTGCATACAAATTCTCCCGGTATGCAGGGAAAGGATGATTTTGTTGTGCAAGTAGGTGTCCCATCTGCGGCAACTTATGGTGGACAGACATATTCTTCTCTCTTTGGTGATCAGGATGCAGGTGATAAGGATTTTGGATGGATGCAAGGATATGATAAATGGTTTGAGGCAATGCATAACCGTATGCTTGCACCAAAACACTTTCCAATGACACTTGAGACAGAAGAGGGGCGTGAGGCTGTTAAAAATTGGCTATGGAACCATAATGGTGATGACTCTTTCAAGAGTGGCGGTATATGCGGTATTGGTGTAGCTTCAGAAGGTGTTTGGGAAAAGATATCAAGCACTGATGTAAATGACAAGATTGGAGTTACCAATAAATATTATGTCCGTCAGTGGGGTGAAACCGTAGATCATGCTCTCACAATTGTAGGTTATGATGATCGTATTGAATTTGACCTTGATAATGATGGTGTGTACGGTGAAGTTGCTGCTGACGAACTTGGAGCATGGATTATTGTCAATTCTTGGGGCGAGTGGTGTAATGATGGTCTCATTTACTGTCCTTATGCTTATGCAGGAACTGCTTTTAGGAAAAATTCTGCAGGTGAACCTGAATTTAATGGCGATTTCTGGCAGCCAGAGATATATCATGTGCGTAAAGATTATAGACCTTTGCGTACTATAAAATTAGAGATGGAGTATTCGCGTCGTAGTGAGATAGCACTTCTTGCCGGTATCAGTGCCAATATTGATGCAACGGAACCTGATGCAACAATTCCTTTTGTACACTTTACTTATGCCGGCGACGGTAACGGTGGAACTACAAATCCGGCTCCCGGAGTGCCAATGCTTGGTCGTTGGGCCGATGGAAAATTGCACAAGGAGCCAATGGAATTTGGATATGACTTGACTGACCTTACTGCCGGTTTTGATAAGAATAAACCACTTAAATATTTCTTTATAATAGAGACTAAATCATGGGCAAGGGGTAAGGGCTTGATTCATAAGGCTTCTATCATGGATTATGAGCATGATAAGGAGGGTATAGAGATACCGTTTGATTTGGGTGATGATGGTGTAGAAATAAGGAATGCGGGTAACAAGACTATTATTTCAGTTGTTGTACAGAGTGGTGGTTATAATGCACCACAGAATCTATCCTTTGTAGATAATGTGTTGAGTTGGCAGGCTCCTTTGCGTTCTGTTAATAGTGTTGAATCCTATAATGTTTTCTGCAATGGTGTTTTATTGGCAAATGTAGCCGCTGATGTGTTTGCATATACGCCTGATGTTGTTGCGGAATCGGGAGAATATAGTGTAAGTGCTGTATATTCCGACCAAACAGAGTCATCAAAGGCTTCGGTTGCAGTTCCAATAACTGTGTCAGCTCAGAATAAGGGCGTAGATTTTGCTTATTCCGGATTTACAATACCTGATGTCTTTAAAACTAAATATACTCAGGCAACAATAGAGTATTGGATAAAGCCTAAAACTTTTGAAGCGTGGGGTCAGCAATTTGGACCAGGGTGGTATTCTTTTAGATTTAACATGACTTATGGCGGTAGAATCTGGGTCGGTTGGGAATATAATAACAATCATCTTTGTGAAACTACTTCTAATAATTCTTTGAAAGAAAATGAGTGGGCACACATAGCTGTAGTTGTTGATAACAATAAATTGAATCTATATATAAATGGTGAGAAAGCGGCTAATGTAACATCTCCTGATTATAGTGGAATTGGCGGTTTTGGCGATTTGGTCTTTTTAGCCGATCCTTATTATTCTGCACAAAATGCAGTGTATGATGAGATACGTATATGGAAAACCGCTTTAACTCAGGAGCAGGTTAATGTCTCTAAAAATGTGGAGTATTCGGGTCATTTGTTGCCTGAAGATTTGTTGGCATACTTTAAGGGTGATTTGATAACCGATGCCGATGGCGTTCAGCGTATGAATGATTGCGTTGGTGGGCATCATGCAACATTTTTGAATAGTTCATATAGTGTTGTGACCAATGATTTGCCAACTTACACAATCTCTGATGAAGATCCTGTTGCAAGTATCAATGTTCCACAAGAGATTTTTGTTGGAATTCCTTTTGATGTTACTGCAACATATAATTCTGTAGTAAATAAATTGGAGTGGTCTATTGTTGATGCCGGTATTGAAAAACTCGTTACAAAGTCTCCAACTGTGATGTTTACTACACCTGGGTCGCATACTATAGAGGTTAAAGCGGTTGCTGCTAATGGTAAAGAAACGGTTGTAACATTAGATGTAGAGGTTCTTGATGCTCCTGAAATAGATGCAACATTCAGTATGACTGCAGAGGTGGTTCCTGCCGGTGAAAGAGTTACTTTCCTTGCAAATAACCCATTGCCCGGTTATATATATGAATGGTATATGCCCGGAGCAGATAAAGAGAATGTCTCTTCGGTAAATGTCGGTGTAACCTATAATGTTCCCGGTGATTATAAAGTGGTGCTCACAGTTACGGCTCCTGACGGCAGCGAAAAAAGTGGTGAAGGTGTGATTACAGTTATGGAAGTAGCACCTAAAGCTGCCTTTAGTGTATCTCCGTCGGTGGTGTTGAAAGGAGAGACATTTGCTTTGGTTGATGAAACACTTTATAAACCAACAGAGTGGAATTGGCATTTGAGTAGCGATAATTTTAATTATATTGTTTATGCAAATGATACGGTAATCGCTTTGAATGAACCTGGTGTTTATGATGTTACATTGAGCGTTGCGAACGAAATGGGTAGTGATAAAACTATTCGCGAACGTGCACTTATTGTATGTAATGCCGATAGTAAGAATGGTCTTGCTTTTGCAAAGAATTCATCAGAGGTTGTTCTGGAAGAAATACCATTTGAAGCTGCTCAAAGTGGGTTCACTATTGATTGGTGGATGAATGTGGCATGGCCCGAGGGACTATGTAATGGAATTGGCGAGAATGAATCGACAATGATATTAAAGACAAATACCGACAAGAGTATGAGGCTCTTCATAGATAATATGGTTGTTTCGTCGACTTCGGAATTTGTTATACCTGATGAATGGCATCACTATGCAGTAACGTTCAATATGAGTAGTGTAAAATTCTATCGTGATGGTGTTTTATTTAATACAATAATACATGATAAAAGAAATGTTCCGCAAATGGGTGCGTTTAAGATTGGTGGTGCGGAATCTCCTTTCTGTGGCTCAATTGATGAATTCCGTTTGTGGGGTAAAACTCTTGGTATAGATAAGATACGCGAATATGCGAATGCTCCAATAGCAGATGTGCAGTTAGCCGAAGAAACTGATAAACTCTTGGTGTACTATCAGTTTAATCAAAACGGAGGCGATGTTCTGGATGCTACGGCAAATAAAAATCATGGTAAACGTGTTGATTTTGGCCCAGACGGTGATGCTTGGGGGTTGTCAAAAGGTGTTTTCTCTCTTAACTTTAATGGTAATGAGGGTGCTGATGTTACTGCTGAATATCTTGTCAATTATAGAAAAGCATTTAAATATGACTCTAAAACTTGTGTGAACTCAAATCTTGCAACACGTACTTTTGCTTTGAATGACTGGAATATAGAGAATACTGTGGTAAGTGGCGGTATTGTTACAGGTGCTCATGTTGATAAGGGTAAGAGTTCTTGTTTTACGGTAACTACCGGTTGGGATAGCTTTGCTTCAAGTTTGTCTAATCACAAGGTGTATCAAACAATAGAACTTCCTGCTGGTTATTATTCTTTTGAAGTGGATTATGATGATACTTATGAAGGTCAGTGCGGAAATTCCTATATGGTTGCTGCTTTGGGAGAGACATTGCCGGTGACCGAAGAACTTGATAATAGTATATCTTATAAAGCGATGATTCCAAAGGGTGGTGCGGATAATAAACTGGAATTCTTTATTTTGGAGAAAAGTACAGTTAGTCTTGGTCTTTTGGTAAATATGAGTGGCAGTTCTTGTATGGCAATACAACGATTTACATTGAAATGTAAAGACTTTGTAATAATAGGTGCTCCTGATGTTACAGGTGTGATATCAATGCCGGTTGATGAGGTAGCTCCTGTTGAGGATATTGTATATGATTTGCAAGGTCGTCGTGTGGTTGAAATGCAAAAAGGTGTTTATATTGTAAATGGAAAAAAGGTTGTGAAATAAGAATATACAACTTGTAAAGCGGACGACAAAAAAAGCTTTTTTTGTCGTCCGCTTTTGTATATATATTGTTCAATTTTGTATAAAATTGCTAAGATTTATAGTCTCTCTGTGAAAATTTTTCTATAAAACGTTGTAAATTTGTGAATAACCTTTGTTTTTTTTGTTAAAAGCAGTACCTTTGCACTCCGTTTTTAGGAAGGTGATTTTTTAACATATTATAAAGATTATGAAAGTTAAATTTTTAATGTTTGCATTGCTCGTTGCTTTTGGTGCAACAGTTAATGCTCAGGAGGCTACAGAGAAGAAAGTTGAGTGTGAAAATGTAGCAGGCCCTAAGGCTGCTAAGAAAGAGGCTGGTGCTAAGGCTGCAAAGAAGGAAGCTGGTGCTAAAGCTGCTGTAAAGGGTGCCGGTGAGAAAGAGGCTGTTAAGTATGCAGGTCCTAAGGCTGCTAAGCCAGAGGCTGGTGCTATGGGTGCAAAGAAAGAGGCTGGTGCTATGGGTGCTAAGGCAGAGGCAGGTGCTAAGGGTGCAAAGAAAGAGGCAGGTGCTAAGGGTGCTGGTGCGAAGGGTGCTGGTGAGAAAGCTGCTGGAAAGGGTGCCGGTGAGAAAGAGGCTGTTAAGTATGCAGGTCCTCAGGCCGCTAAGCCA
>JAGCJL010000095.1 GCA_017647975.1 Bacteroidaceae bacterium
AATTTTCGTGCAAGCGAATGTGAAAATAATTTTCACGCAATGAGCGTAGCCGGAAAAGCCAAGTTTACTCAGTAAACGCGGAAATAGCTCAGTTGGTAGAGCACAACCTTGCCACAAAAGAAATAAGGTCTCCAACCTTGGCAAGGAAATGTTTGGCAAAAGAGCAAATTGAATTTATGCGGAAATAGCTCAGTTGGTAGAGCACAACCTTGCCAAGGTTGGGGTCGCGAGTTCGAGCCTCGTTTTCCGCTCTTTAGTTAAGACAGCTAATTGCTGTCTTTTTTTTGTACTCTGTTGCCAACCTTGTCGCAATATAACAAATTCAAATATTCTAATAAACTGCCAATTAAAACGAAAAAGAATAAGGTTGAGTATTAAAAATTTAGATAACATTTAGGATTTCTATGAAAGAACTTAAAACCCGAATATTGAAAGATGGAAGATGTCTCCCCGGAGGGATATTGAAGGTTGATAATTTTATCAATCACCAGATGGATCCTGTTTTGATGAAGTCAATGGCTGTTGAGTTTGTTCGACGTTTTGTCTCTGTTGATATCAATAAGATTATTACTGTTGAAGCAAGCGGTATTGCACCGGCCATTATGGTTGGATATCTTCTTAAACAGCCCGTTGTTTTCGCAAAGAAAAAGCAGCCAAGTACAATGGAGAATATGTTGGTGACTGAAGTTTTTTCTTTTACCAAGAATCGGTCTTATAATATCTGCGTAAGCAAGGATTTTCTTCAGCCTGGTGATAAAGTGCTTTTCATCGATGACTTCCTTGCTAATGGCAATGCCGCTAAAGGTATCATTGATTTGGTGGAGCAGGCAGGAGCCGAGTTGGTAGGAATGGGCTTTTTAATTGAGAAGTCATTCCAGAATGGTGGTGAGTATCTTAGAAGTGCTGGCATTCATGTAGAGTCTTTGGCTATAATTGAAAGCCTTGATAATTGTGAAATCAAAATTAAGGAGTGATTACAATGGAAAATAGAGGTGGGGGAGAGACTTTGAATGAGAAACCAAAAGAGTTGATTTATGGTTTGGAGGAACGTCCCCCTTTGCGTGATACTTTATTTGCTGCATTTCAACACCTTCTTGCTATTTTCGTGGCAATTATAACTCCTCCTTTGATTATCGCAGGAGCTTTGGAACTAGACTTGGATACCACGGCTTTTCTTGTGTCAATGGCATTGTTTGTTTCCGGTATAGCAACATTTATTCAGTGTCATAAGTTAGGACCTGTTGGCTCTGGTCTGCTTTGTGTTCAGGGAACAAGTTTCTCTTTCATTGGGCCTATCATAGCTGCAGGATTGTCTGGTGGTCTCCCTGCTATCTTTGGAGCGACAATAGCTGGTTCTTTCGTAGAGTTTTTTGTTAGCCGAATGCTGAAGTATATGCGTAAGATTATTACTCCTTTGGTTTCAGGTATTGTCGTTGCCCTTATAGGTATGAGTCTTGTTAAAGTTGGTATCAGTGCCTGTTGTGGTGGGGAAGTAGCCAAGGCTGATGGAACATTTGGTTCATTGGAATATATAGGTCTTGCAGCTCTTGTACTTGTGGTGATTATTTTCTTTAACCGAAGCAGCAATAAATATCTTCGCATGAGTTCTATTGTCATAGGCTTGGTAGTAGGATATCTCGTCTCATGGGCTATAGGACTGGTTAATTTTTCTGATATACAGAATTATGGAAGCCTGAATATTCCAGTACCTTTCAAATATGGCATATCGTTCAACATATCGTCTATAATTTCATTAGGTATTGTTTATCTGATTACCGCTATAGAAGCATATGGAGATATTACGGCTAACTCGCTCATTTCAGGTCAGCCTGTTGAGGGAGATAAATTCATGAATCGTGCTTCGGGAGGAATTTTGGCAGATGGTGTGAACTCGGCAATAGCTGGTGTCTTCAACTCATTTCCTAATTCTATATTTGCTCAGAACAACGGAATGATTCAGCTTACCGGTGTAGCTAGCCGATATGTAGGATATTTCATAGCTGGAATGCTTGTCTTGCTTGGTCTTTTTCCTGCTGTAGGACTTCTTTTTTCATTGATGCCTGAACCGGTATTGGGTGGTGCTACTTTGCTGATGTTTGGAACTGTAGCTGCGGCAGGTATAAGAATTATCGCATCGCAAAAGATAAATCGTAAAGCAACATTGGTGATTGCGATAAGTTTTAGTTTAGGATTGAGCGTAGAGCTCGTGCCTGAGATGCTCTCACAACTTCCTGAAGGTGTTCGGAGTGTCTTTTCTTCTGGCATCACAACTGGAGGGTTGACTGCAATATTGACCAATGCATTTATCCGCATCAAGGAGAGTTAAAAATTGTCGATAGGATATTCCCGTTTTGGGGAGTATATAGCAAGCGAGGGTGAATTTTTTATTCACCCTCGCTTTTATTTCATGTGTCATAATTTATATATTTGAGCTAACGTTCGAATATATACTATACTTGCTTTGAAAAATATTCAAGTAAACTTGATATCTCTCGCTCGTTTGTTCATATATTTTGTTTATCTTGCGGAAGCAATGAAACTGAATGTTTATGATAAAGCATCTTTTAACACCATTGGTTTGCGAGCGTTTCAGGTGTGATGCACGCTATCGTGATGGACATCTTCGGGTGGTGAATGCATTACCTGCTAGGGAAGTCTTGGGGCTTCATGTTCCCGAAATGAAAATGGTTGCTAAGCAACTTTCACGCAATGGTGCTGAAGTTGAATTACTTGACGGTGAGCATAGACTATGTTCATGTGGTACTGAAGTTATCCGTTGTTTTGAGGCTACAACGAGTGATTTGCTTTGCTATGAAGAGACTATTCTATGGGGCTTTTTGATAAATCTCGAAAAGTGTTCGCTCATGGAGCGTCTTGAGATGCTTTCACGTTATGTTCCTGTACTTGATAATTGGGCGGTGTGCGACGCTTATTGTGCTAATGCTAAGTGGATACAACGTACTGATAAAAAGTTGCTGTGGGATTTCTTGTTGCACTATTTTCGCTCCGAAAATGAATTTGAGGTGCGTTTTGCTATAGTGACTGCTATGACATATTTACTTGACGAGGAGTATTTGGAACTTATCTTTACGGAATTGAATAATCTTGATATTGCTTCTATTAAATCTCTCTATAAGTCTATAAAGGGCAAACCGACTATGGCACAGTTGGGAATGGTACAGGGGGCGGAACCGTATTATGTGCGTATGGCGGTTGCTTGGCTGTTGGCTACAGCGTTGGCGAGGTTTCCTGAACAGACAAGAGCTTTTGTCCGTTCTTCGGATTTGCCTGATGATGTGGTGAAGCTTTATCTTCGTAAAGCACGGGAGTCTTTGATTACAAAAGGGCTTAGGGCTTTGTGATTTTTAGATTTGAATTTTTAAAAGGTTAAGAAAATAAGTAATATGACACCAATTATTACATTAAGAGAGTATCTGGAAAAAGGAAAGGTGTTTGTTATTCCTGAGTATCAGAGAGGGTATATCTGGGGAAAGATACGTAAGGGAGAAAAGAATTCTGTTGAAAATCTCTTGGAGAATTTATTACTTCATTATCAGGCGGATACTGAGGTGTTTCTGCAAGGCATTACCGTTACGGAGAACGATAAGGAGGTTGTCTTGATTGACGGACAGCAACGTACGACTTGTTTGTTGTTGTTGCTGAAGACGCTGGGTTATACTGGTGAATTCAGAATAAAATATGATGTTCGTAAGGAGTCGAACGATTTTCTCGAGGAACTTGACCCGCAGACGTGTGATATTGACGAAGATGAGATTTTTCAGGATATTTATTTTTTTAAGAAAACGGTTTCTATTATAAATGAGCGTTTAAATGATATTCAGGAAAAGGGGCGTTTTTTGAAGTTTGTCTTGGATAAAATTAAATTTCTCTATATAAATATTCCTGCGAATAAGGCAACGACGGTGTTTAGCATGATGAACGGTAGTAAGGCTGAGATGTTGCACGAGGAGGTTGTTAAGGCCGAGATTTTGAGATTGGCTTCGCTTAACAACGAGCAATGTAGCATCGCTCAAGAGTGGGAGAGTAATGTGCTGAGAAATCGTTATGCGAGGGAATGGGATAAGTGGTTGCATTGGTGGAGAAAAGAGGATGTGCAGCGGGTCTTTGGCAATAAAAGTCCGATGGGGCTTCTATTGTCGTCGTATGCTCGCATGAAACGGTGTGAGCTCTTTACGTTTGAGGAGTTTAAGAAGAAATGTCTGCTCAATGCTGAGCCGGCAGAAGCGAAAAGGGTTTTTGATGGTCTGCGACGCTTGCAGAAGAGGTTTGAAGATGCTTACAACAACCCCGTTGTATATAATCGCATAGGAGCAATACTTATTGTTCTTAAAGATGAAGGTCGTCAGCAGAAGTTTATTGATTATTATTTTGTCGAAGAGAGAAATCAGAAAGAGGCTGCTGTTTCTCTTGAAGAGTATTATAATCTTGTCTTTCTTGGGCTTACGCATGACGAGATTGTCTTAATGGATAAAGAGAAGTTTGCAACAAGGTTTGATAATACTTTGGAACTGCTGAACGATGACATGCTTTATATGAATAACAGGGAGGGTGCTTTCCGCTTTTTGTTATGCCTGAATATAAATGAGGATATTAAGCAAAATCGTAAATTTAATTTTGCTATTTGGGAGAATCGTTCTTTGGAGCATATCTTTCCGAAGTCAAAGGTCGTGCATAAAGACGAAAACGGTAATTGGTTTAATGGCAATGAGGAGCCTGTAGAAATGGTGGACGAAATTTATCTGGAGCGTGAAAAAATTGCTTCTTCCGATGGTAATGTACGCACCACGGAGCATAGTATAGGAAACTTGGTGCTTTTGTATAAAAATGAAAATTCTCAGTTTAATAATAGTGATTTTGTTCGAAAGAAAGAACTCTTTTTCAGCCCGAAGAAAGAGGATTTGAGCCGCAGCCGACATTTGTTGCATACGGTTTGTGTTTTTGCTGAAAAGGAGAAGTGGAACGGTGAGGCCATCGCTCAAAATAAACGCGATACTATTATGATGTTCGAGAAGGAGTATAATAAACTAAAAGAGTTGTATCAGTATGAAGAATAATATAAAATTTGTTTCGGGAGAAACTTATAATTTATCGGAACTCTTTTCGGGAAACCGGAGAATTATAATTCCTGATTTGCAGAGAGATTATTGTTGGGGAGATGAGGTACACACACAGGAGAAAAAGGATTTAGTAAGTGGGTTTGTGAAAAATCTAATATCTCTCTTCGATAAGAAGGAGGGTAACGATGGTGGGCTTAATCTAGGACTTATCTACGGATATGAAGCTCCGGTAAATCATATTCAGTTGTGCGATGGGCAACAACGTATAACGACGCTCTTTCTTCTGATAGGTGTCCTGAACAAGAAGGTCTATGGAAACTTGTTTAAAAGATATCTGATTTCAGATTTTGAATATTCGCTTGACGACCGTGAACCGTATCTTCAATATTCTGTTCGGGAGACGTCGCTCTATTTCCTTAGCGATTTGGTTTGTCATTATTTTGTTCGTGACAATGACGATATTTATAGTGTTGACAGCATCGATGCCATTAAAAAAAGTTCTTGGTTCTTCAATGACTATAATACCGACCCCAGCATACAAAGTATGCTCAAAGCGATAACAAAGATTGAAACTATTCTTCAGGAGAAAGGGGAACTATGGTGCAAAAATTTTGGGGAGTATATAACGGAACAGCTAACCTTCATGTACTACGATATGGGAAATCGCAGGAACGGCGAGGAGACATTTGTTGTTATAAATACTACAGGTGAACCGTTGTCGGCAACGCAAAATCTTAAACCTTTGGTTCTTTCCGCCGATATAAATAGTTCTTATTCTTCCGTCACAGGCAGGAGTGTAGCTGCAGATTGGGAAGAGATAGAGACTTGGTTCTGGCAGAGGAGAGCAGGGGAAAATGATACTGCCGATGCCGGATTTAATGAGTTTATGAGGTGGGTGACGATGCTTGAATGTGACGAAGAGGATTTGATAAAAGAGATGCTGGCTGAAGGTAGGTATATCTTCCCAAAGGAAAAAATCTCTTTTGCAGATGTTTATGACATATATAAAGCTGTGGATTTTTTGTTTGAGAAGTGGCAATGGAAAGCTTGTTTAAGCAAAGATTTTCTTTCTCCACCGCTTATTAATGAGGAGCAAAAGAACGAGGGACGTTATATAAGTCAGATAGATTGTTTTCTTTTACTTCCGTTGATTGCTTATTGTAGGCGATGGGGGGTGAGAGATGTTCAAGATAGAAATCTTCTTCGTTTATATAATTTCCTGCATAATCTTACTAGGTTAGATAATGTCGGCAAGGGTGTCAATGAGTTGGTGTATGATGTTGTTTCTCTTGCCAAGAAGTGTTGTGATGTGGTCGATGTCTTGAATTACACTCGTGATGTTTCTTCTACGATCTTGACTGAAGAAGAGGTATGTAAATTAAGGATTCTACGTGATAACGTGGCGATAAGGGAAGTTGTTGAGGAACTATTTTGGGAGGCACAGGGGCATGAAATCTGGTGTGGACAGATTATGCCGCTTATACGTTGGGCCGAAAGAGATGGTAATTTTGATGTTGATGAGTTTAGACGATATAAGTCGAAGGTTGAAGAGGTTTTTGTCGAGGATTGTGATATTGTTCGTCGGGCTTTGCTCACAAGGAGACTGAAGGATTATCCAAGGTTTTTCCGAGGATATACAAATATTTCGTTCTGCTGGGAATGGGAGGATTGGAAGCTTCTTATCAATGATAACGTTGATGCTTTTAAGTCGTTCTTTGATGATTTGTGCAGTGGCGTTTCGTTTGATGATATGATTTCTGGTTTTTCGCCTTTGGAGAATTATGCAGAGTTTGTTCGTTGCGATTATCTGTTGGCGTACTGCGAAGAGAAGAATATTCAAAGAAGTTCCGACCAAGGTGTTATCTTGATAAAGAAACGACGGGCTACAAAGTATATGCCGACGGTTTGTATGCACCTCAAGAAGTATCTTGAACGAAATTTCTGCAAAGATAATTGGGAGATATGGGAATATGATAGTGAGGGTACGGTTGTTGTTGAAAACGTGGCTCTTAATATTGTTTTTGATATTTACGTTTCCGGGGCACAATGGGTGATTAAGTTTTTTAAGAGAAATGACGGGGCGACGGAGGCTGAACTTGCGTCGTTTGTCGATGTTGATTGGTCGTTTAAAGATGGTGCTTTTGAAACATCTCTTGTTCTTGGTACTGCATTGTGCGGGCTATATGAGTTCCCGGGTGTTTTGAAACTCCTATCCGATGTGGTAGGGAGAATTGACGGGCGTGAGTAACCGTTGTGGCATCGCTTTGATAATATGAGTTCCTTGCCGCCAATCGGCGGCAAGGAACTGTCGTTACATACTTGCTTCGCTTATTATGCGTCTTTTCCTGTTGTTGCATGGAGTCGTGCTTATGCGTGTAGGTAACTGATGGTTGTAGCATATCCAAATGAGTATGGCCGTTGCCATTACGCGGTCGTCATGGTTTCCTTCTATCGCTCCCATTTCCTTGCCATTTTCTTTATATTCGTAAAGGTCGAGTTCGTATGTGGTTTCTAAGCACCGTTCTACATACAGTCCGTCACGTAGTGCCTTGATAAGGAAATTTATAACCATAGGCTTTGTGGAGCTGTTGGTGTGGAAGCCTCAGCGACGCGGACGTCCTTGCTTGACTTCTTGAATAGAGGTCCGGCAGTAGAGATTGCTGTAACGCCCCGATATTTCGTTAAGTATATACTCAAAGTTATTACCTTCAGTACCTTCTGTTTCAAGAGTGTTCGCCTCAATTACCAATAGGGCATTGTCGTAGGCACGTGCTATCTCAACAGCTTTCCACGCAAGTTTGTCATGTTCTATGTGTCCATGCCAGCATGCAACTATTTCGGGAACTCCGCCGTCAAGCATAGCTATGCGGTCGGCAACGATTATACATGAGTAGTCGGCCTTGCTGCCTGTTCCACCTACATCGACAGTTACAATATATCTGTCACGTATATTTTTATCATTGTCAGGCATTAGCCACACCGCAAGGTAGTTGCCGTCGTTCTTCTCACCTGCGGACAATGGCTCGAAAGAACTCTTTACTCCATCTTTATCTCTCTTTTCCACTATGTCACCTATGAATGTTGGTGGAACACAACTCTTTCTTATGTTCTCGACATAAGCGGTGCGGAACACTCTTCGTCCGGTGCTTTGGAATGCTTCATTGGCGGTGGAGGGAAATTCTGAGTAGAGACGCCACTCGTCGGGCATCTCAAGTCGTTTGTCGCGGTACCATGCAATGGCTTCAAGTGTCGCTCCCAGAGCAAAAAGACGGTGTTCATACTCATCCATACTATCAATGAACTCACCATATTTTTCAGCAGCTATGGGCTTGCTGTAAAGGTCTATACTGAACCAAGGAATAAATACCGGTGTAAAGTTGTTTCTTTTCTCGGTGGCTTCAATCCATGTGCGGTGAAAGAAGTTACCTACGCCTTTGGCTGTGGATTCTATGACCTTCATGGTATATGGTCCGCTGGCGATAGAACCGAAGATAGATTGTACAAGATCTTCGGGTTTACGTCCATGTGTGGCTTTCCACAGGCCAACCTCGGTGAGGTGTGCCATGCTTATGTCTTCGCTTCGCAGGGAGTCGGGTTTCTGTGCCGAACCCAGTGAATAACGGCTGTTGCTCCAGTTGATTACTCTTGTCTTTTGTGCTCCCTGATAGGGCGATGTGGTAAGCTGTTTGCCACCGGTTGCCCATTTGGGATATCGGCTTATCACTTTTGCAAGCATGCCAGCTACTATTGATGACTGCTTCTCAATGTCGCCGCAGATTACGCTGTTCCAGTTACGTTTGTGTACAAGCTGAATCCACAGCATGTACAGCTGTGTGAGGGTGGAGCCTCCCCATTGGCGTGCCTTGCACAGAATAATATCTATCGGGCGATTGCTGAGCCGTAATTCCTCCATTGCTTTGAGGTATATACGTTGTGGACGGTTAAGCGTAAAGGCGGTGTCACGTCCTTTGCCCTTGTCCGAAATGGTTGTCATGCTCCTTGCCCAATACTCAAAGTCATGCTTCATTCTCAGCAAGCAGAAATCGAGCCACAGCTTTATCATATTACGGTTGTTGGGTTCTGCATCAAGACGTTCTTGCAGAAAACCTACAGCTCCCAACTTGGTAAGTTCCTGTACAAACTCCTCGTTGCACATGCTTACAGGCAGGTACATCTTTTCAATGGGGAAATTCTCTATTCTAACCCATTGCCTTGCTACCGAGGTTGAGCCTTCGCCGGTTATAGGATTGTAAACGGCCGAGATTTCTCCCAGCCGTTTAGTGTTTTCAATTATAATAGATTCTTTAGTCATAAGTCTTTGGTGGATTTATATCCCGGCAAGGTTTGTTGAACGCCGTCTGAGTTTTTGTCTGTTGTATATTTTGGCAAACATCATTTGTACATTACTATATAGCACGCTTCGCAGTGATATGTTTGTCTGTGCCATTTCGGGCTTTACCGTCAGCAGCCAATGCATGTTTACATCATTGACGATATAGTCGCTTATGGCTTGTTTAAGCATTGTCAGCAGGTGTTGTGGAGGAGTTGTTTCACTCTCAAAGGTTATAGTAATGTTTTCGGTGTCGGCATTGCTTGTTATTGAGGGGAAACGTACCGCGACAGTAGTTATCAACTCATTGCACGCCCTTTGCGTGAACATGAGCAATAGCTTCTCATCGTCATTGCTGCTTTGCATGGTGTCGGCGTTTATGTCATTGCGTTTGGCCGACTCTCCCATATAAAAGTTTCTTAAATCAATCTGCTGTCGCAGGTCGCTCCATTTTATTTTAATTTCAAAGTTCATGGCTATACATCGTTATGTTGTTGGTCTTTTACGGGCGGTGAGTATCTCTCTCATGCGTACTGCTTCGCTTTGCATTCTCATGGCAACAAGGCTTGTCTCGTCGGGTTTCATAATCATCATCCACTGCTGTAAGGCATGGGTTGTAATAAAATCCTCAATGCACTGTTCCAGTGTTGTTATTATTTCAGTGGGGTAGTTTCCCGGAAGTGTGAACCCAAGTTCAATTTTTTCAATGGCATTGTTCTGGCTTGTTCTGCTTATATCAATACTGCATGGTGTCATGTAACGTGTGATTATGACTGCGGCTTCTTTGGCACCGGATATGATATTATTCTCCAGCACTCTCTTGTCCTCTTCTGTAGCAGCCATACTATCACTAAGTTCCGAACTTATACCAATGTTACTTCGTGCCATGGCTGTGTAACCACTCTCGGTGTATATACGTTCAAGTATCTTTTCGTAATTTACAATAATGTTTATAAGTGTCATAATCAGTTGGGTTTCATTATACTTTGCAAATGTAGTATGCTTGTTATGAGTGCAGTTTGCGTTTTTGCCAATTGGTGTAATTACGCAGTGGCATGGTACAGAGAGTAGTCGTTTCTGCGACTTCGAAGGGTCTTGTATATAATACCTCTAAAGCTCTCTTCGTCAAGATAGAACGATGGTGCTGGCTCTTCAATTATCTTTTCCAGAATAATATACTTATACCTCTTGTTGCAGTCCTTCACCTGCTGCGTCCAGCGGTTGTATATCTCCTTGTACATGGCAAGTTTGTTCTCATTTATGAACGGTAGTTTCTTCTTTCTTGCCATCATTGACACGAAGCGTCTTGCATTTTCAAACGTTACATAGAAACGTGGTGCCTTGCAGTTGACAGCATATTTGATAACCTCATTTTGTGTTGCATAGGGCTTTTCTTTTCTCACCTCTTTGAACGAATTGTAGAAACAGTCAATTACATCTTGTTTACGCATTTCGCGTACTGAATTGTTTAATGTCTTTTTCATCTGCGTTTTTTGAACACAAAAATATAGCCAAAAATGGCTAAAAGTTTGTTGTTTTGCCATTAAGTTATCAACAGCTTTGTTTTTTGTATAAAATAGCTGTGATTATTGACTTTTTATATAAGATGTTGAGATGAAAAAGAATAAGTAGGCTATTGCACGCTTGTTTATATTAAAGGTGTAAAAGGCAATTAAGTAATTCTTTATAGGCATTTAAGCCTTTTGGGTTTTAGACTTTCTTTTATAAAATATTTATCATGTTTTTCTTATTTCTAACTACATAAGGCGAGAATTTAAAAAAGTATCTTCTTTTTCTGAATTGTCATTTCAGCAACCTTGTAGGGAGTGTTCTGTTGTTCCTTTGCGGCAGAGATTCACGCCACTATGGCGTATATCCTTTCTACTGTTTATTGTGTAATCTTTTTTAATAAAAATTAAAACAGTTTCTAATTTATGGAACAGAACTTTAAAAATGTAAATGAATCGGCCGGCAAGGTTAATTCTTTGACCGCCAATTATGCCCAGCAGAAAGCTCCAGAGGCTGCCGGGCTGGACTCTTTTTCTGATTTTAACGTGGGATTGAAGAGTATTTTCGGTGATGATTTTGATATCAATGACAAGATGTCGCGTGACTTGTTGTTGTATCAGTTGCGTAGGAATATTGAACAGAATGAGATTCTTGCCAATGCTCTTGATCAGGATCCGCGTATGGCTCAGATGATATCGGATGTGGTCAATGGCAAACGAAATGCTCACAGTGCCATGGCACGCTATTTTGGTAATTCGTTGTTGAATGTTGACGAGAATAGTCCCGAATTTGAGGAGATAATGAATGCTGACGCGGAACGTAAGAATGAGATTATGCGTCTTGCCAATGACCGTCGTGAGTATGAGAATAATCTTGCCGAGAGTATTCCTGTTATAGAGGCATTCTGTAATGAACGCGGATATGACGTGTCTGATTTCATGGATAACGTTTGGGAAAGCGTGGTGTTTCCTATTATGGCCGGCAGATACTCTACTGATGTGTGCGTGGCTCTTGACCATGCTTTGTCCTATGACAAGGATGTACAGGATGCTTTTGCTGCCGGCGACATTAAAGGACGTAACACTAGTATCCAACGTATGAAAGCCAATTTCAGCGACGGTATGCCTAAAGGTATGAATAGTGTTGCTCCTGAAACAGGTAAGCGTACCCGTCGTAACTCGCTGATTGAAAGAGCTCTGAATGCCTGATAGACAATATTTTTTAATTACTAATCAATAAACTTTTTACTATGAGAAAAATCTTTGATTTTATGAGGGAGAACCCTCTGTTTGTGATTATGTCACTTGTGGCTATTGCATCAATCTTGTGGGGTGATGTGTTTGCCGGAACAGTGCTTGCTGCTGTAAATGTTATTCCATCGGGTTCGCCACGTGCGTCGAATGGTATCGCCGGGCTTCCATCGCATGGCAACGGCGAGGCCACAACTGTTTCTAATGCAAGGGAACTTGGCAGTGACTTTATCGATGCCGATGCCGACGAGCAGATTATTGGGGTGGCGAGTGACGAGAGTGTCATTGATACCATTAAACGCAAAATCCGTCGTCAGGTGCGTGTGAACTCTTTTGAGGTCGATCACTATCTTATTGATGACAAACGCTCTAAGGCTTATACCAACGAGGAATATAAAGGTATAAGTGCTACACGTGCCGAGATTCCTTTCTCAACAACCGGTGAGAGAAAAATCTTTCAGGAGTATTATACCGCTATATGTAAGGGTGTAAACGGTTATGATCCTACCGGTCAGATTGAATTGCCCGGTGTGGACCTTATGCTTTTCTTCGTTGGTAAGAACTCTACAACCGAAGCACCAATCGCAATGGCTGTAAACGGTCCTAAGCTCAATGCCAGCGATGACTATTGCGTGGTACCTACAATTCCTGTTGGAACAGAGATTATATTGCTCTCTTCAGCTGCCTATGAGACTCAAAAATTCATTGCTCCTTCGACAATTGTTCCCGTTCCTGAGCGTATGTATTTGCAGAAACAGCTCTGTAATAGCATCGTGAGTGATTATTTTGCAGCTCAAAAGAAACGTATCCAGTTCAGTGAATCACAAATAGCCGAGGCTGTATTGCGTCAGTTCCGTCTTGAAAGTTGCCGTACAGCGTGGGTTGGTCAGCCTGGTAAGTTCAAGGTTCAGGCTATGGATAATGCAATGGGCTACCAGTGGGATTACTTTTCAAAGGGTATCCGTTGGCAGTTCAAACGTCAGTATGACTTGTCTTCAAAAATCACTTTCGCTGATTTAATCAACCTTTCAATGGTCAAATTTACAGGTTTTAATTGTACTAAAAAGGCTATATGGCTTCTTGGCAAGCAGCTGTTGAATGATATTCAGAAGATTGATTTGACTTTGCATAAGAATATCAGTGTAACAGGCGATAACGTATTCGGTATTGAGTGTACTAAGATTCATACTGTATTTGGTGATATTGATCTTATTCACGATCCAACACTTGATGCTCTTGGATATGCAAATTGCGGTGGTCTAATCGATGAGAATGGTCTTGTACGCTATTACATGAAGAACGAGGATGCCAAAACTGAAAATGTTGATGGAGAGGAGGCTAAACGCGAGGTTGTGATGACTATCGACTGTCTATGTCTAAAGGGTTATTCACACATCTGGGTAAATGGTGCCGCAACCGAAAGTGATATTCCAGGTGCTTCGCGTGTGACAAGTGCCGATACATTGCCCGAGTCACCAAACTTGAACGACGTGGTGATTCTGACAGAAGATGTCAACCACACTGTCAATGGAACATCTAAGTTGTGGTTCACCGCCGGTACTGTTGTGACATTCAACGGTAATACTTGGGTGGAATATACAGGTGAGATTCTTGCATAATTTTTAAAATGTGTTTAAGGGAGAGTATCAATATCTCTTTGTTACTCTCTCTATTCAATGAAATTTAAAATCGTTATTTTATGAAAAAACGCATAACTTATGAAATTCACGGACAGATAGAGCGTAATTGCTACTTTCGTATTGGAAAAGCTTTGGTAAGAGTGGAATTTACCGGTGGCTCTATCAATTCAACGGGTGTATATCCCGCACATTACATTACTGAAAATGCTCTTTTCCAAAGGGCTATAGAAAACAGTGAGGCCTATCGCAGTGGTGAGATAAAACAGGGTAAGGTTGAAATTCTTGATGATGGTAAAGATGTTGCACAGGGTGTTAATGAAGAGGCTGGGGATGTGACTGTTATTCCCGAAGTAACCAATCTTCAACAGGCACGCAATATCCTTATATCCGAGCCTTATAATTGTCAGTTGTCGCAGCTACAGAACAAGAATGCGGTGAAACTGGTTGCTGCCGAAAAAGGCGTTTCTTTTCCTAATTGGATATGATAACGACAGCAAATCTTATAAAGAAAGTTCGTTGTATCATCAATGAAACCGAAGAGGATTATGAAATTTCTGTTATATCTGATAAGGTACGTTCGTTTGATGATATAATAAAAGAACTATTGTCGCAGGCTGTTGCATTAGTACAGCAGAACAAGGGGGCAAAGGGTGGTTTTGTGAATGTGAAAATATTGACATCTACAACCGGATTGATATTGGATAATGGTGACGGAACCGGGTATATAACTTTGCCCGATGATTTTGTAGAACTTCTCTACTGTAAGCTTAATGTGTGGAAACGACCTTGTACCATTATATATTCGTCAAGTTCACCTCAAGCAGCAAGACAGTATAACAAGGCTACACGTGCCGGAATTCTAAAACCAGTATGTGTTGAGGGGGTTACTACAGCCGGTAATAAAAGTGTAGAACTTTTTCCTGCTCCGGCTGGAGCAAAGGTGGAGAAATTCCTGTATGAGGCAATGTTTAATGTTAATGATGGTCTTAACCGTTGTGACAAGAATATGATTGATGCAGTTGTTTACGCCTGTGCTTCGCTGGTTTACAATATGTTTGAACGGTATGATGCTGCAAATTCTTTCATGTCTTATGCTATGGCTTTATGTAACGGCACTACTCGGTGATGGGTGTAATAGTTAAAAGAGAATATTATGGATAGCTTGAAAATTGTTATAACATCTTTGATAGCTAATATTATTGGTCTGTTGTTTCCTATCAAAAATGATATATTCGGCTTGGTATTGCTCTTTAGCGTGAACTTTTTTATTGGTTTGATTGCCGACGTGAGCAACCGTCGCGAATGGAGTTTCAGAAAAGCGTTTCGCTTTTTCAGGGATGCCGCTATATATTTTGTGATGGTTGCTTCTATTTATCTTCTCGGTTATCTTAAAGGAGAGGAGGCTGCAGCAGTCCATTGTGTTTCGTTCATGATTTATGTTGCAATATATTTCTATGGAACAAATATATTGCGTAATGCAAGAATGATAACAAATGAACGCAGTACGCTTTATCGAATACTTGATTTTCTTTACTATGTGATGAGTTTACGTGTGCTTGAGCATTGTGTTTATCTTAAAGATTATTTTGACTATGAGAAACGTGATAAGTCTCTCTCTTAGTCTGCTTGCCTTGATTCTTGTAGGGTGCAGAAGCGTGGAACGTAACGAATATGATTTTTTCTCTACGAACAGAATCAGTGAGCATATCCGCATTGACAGTATCGTTCTTCATGACAGTATTTTTATACGAGAAAAGTCCGATACTGTCTTTTTTACCAAATATAGGACTCTTTACAGAGAACGAATGGTGTGTGATACTGTTGTAAGGTGTGATACTGTTTTTGTGGAACGTGAAATAGAGGTAGAGAAAAAGGAATATTTTCCTCTTCTGCTCTTTATTACAGTTCTTCTCTCTTTCTTTCTATGGCGGAGCGGGGCTTTGAGGGTGTTGTGGAAACTGCTGGTCAAGAGATGACTTTTGTTTAATTGAAATGGATTGATTTTTTACTGCTTATAATTTTATGCATAAGAGTTTTTCGTTTAAAGGAATGGGAGGAAGTACCGACAAACTTCTTGCACCAGAGGGGGAATGTCTGGAACTTGTGAACATGCGTATTAGTAATGGTTCATTACGTCCGCTTCCAAAGACAATGGAGATTGAAACATTGGATACTTTGTTTTCCAAAATTTATTGGCATGAGCAGAATTCGTGCTATCTGTGTATAAGTGATGACAGTACCTCTACAATAAGTTTTTATGATTCGGAGTGGTGCTTGCTGTTGAATTCTTCGGGAAGAAAGCTGAAATTTACTTTACTCAAAGGTGTCAGACATGTGGAATTTTTTGGTAGTATAGTTTGTTGTATGACCGACAGTGGAATCATGTATCTGATAAGTGATAATGGTACTTATAAATGGTTGGGTGAACGTCCTGCTTTTCCTGGTGTGAGTATTACTATTACATCACAACTGAAGAAACTTATTACGGAAACGGAATTCAACATAAAAGCGGTTGTCGGTGAAGAAACTGCAGCTTGGAGATTGAATGAGAAAGGGTATATTGACGAGTGTATTTTTAATTTGGAAAGTAGTGGCCATTTTATAGACCGTGCATTGTTCAAATACGCCATTAGATTATTCGACGGTTCTTATATATATACTTCGCAACCATTCTATGTTTGTAATGATAATGTTATAGAAGAAGTGGGGCGTGATGTATGTAATTTGCTTTCGGAGCCTGTTGTTGAAACTTCTGACAAAACGGCCTATAGAGTCAAAGTGCAAGGGTTTAAACCTAATTTCCGTTTCTTTGGACTGAGCTTTTCTAATTGGAAAGGTGTGATTGTGGGTATTGATATTTTTACAACCGGTTCTATTAAAGGAAAGAAGGTTGATACATTGAATGCAACATTTCGTGATACTTCAAATAAGGAGTTTGTCAATATAAAATATGAAAAATATGTGGATAAGAGTATTGTTGAAATCTGGAACGAAGTAAACGATGCTGCTCTTTATTACAAGTATGCCGAATACAATCTCGATGGAAAATGTATTTTTACACTTGATGATGTCTCCATGACAAATTTGTTGTTGCAACAAAGTCTTGCATCTTCGGAGGTTGCCCCTGATCTTACATCAAAAGAGGTGAAATGTGGTTATGTCTTGAACAATAGATTACATATTGGTGGCTTGAGAGAGCATTTTTTTAAAGGCTATGATGCCTATTCATTGCTGTCGCCTGGAGGTGTAAAAAAAGTTATTGAGGGGTTTGTTATTGAGGTAAAAATCAAGACGTTGAATGGTGTGTCGAGAGTTGTAAAGGATTATGGACAGATAGAACTTGGATTCAAGGATGGTATGTTTGAGATACAGCCTTTGTTGACTTATCCCGATTCACGTGCATATGAGATGAATCTTTTTGCAATAATGGATACCGAAACGTTTAAGAAAACAGTTCCATTGACTCCACATAAATATTTGAATATGGCTCAATATTTGAATAAGTGGTATTTGACTTACGATGTTACTGTTGAGGCTGTTTTTGCAAGTGGAGAATCGGCTGCATATATCTCGGATGAAGATGTTGTAAAACTGTTTTCTTATAAGGTGGGTACTCACAAGGTAGTTTATTCAGCCTCTTCAAATAGCTGGACATATAATGGTTCGTCATTTCCACCGGCAGAATTTAAAAGTTTGCGTATATTTAATATAAGGCGTGATCAGGCCGACGGAGATACACTTAAATTCACTATTGTTTTTGCCGATACCGAGGTGAGTGGAGATTTTTATGATATAAGGAATATGCCTATTGATTCTTCATGGTCGCTTTTTAGTGGGCAGAATCCTTTTTACGAGGAATATCCGTATGAGGATAAGCCTAATGTAATGAAGGTGTCGTCGGTTGAAAATCCTTTTCTCTTCCCTGCAAAATCAACTTATGCTCCATCTCAAGGTGAGATAGTGGCTGTATGTAATAATGCATTTGAATTATCGCAAGGGAAATTCGGTGAACATCCGTTGTTCGTGTTCTGTAAAGATGGTATATGGGCTATGGCTGTTGATGCTTCGGGTACTGTGGCTTATTCGGCTTCTTATCCTATCTCAAAAGAGATTTGCCTGAATAAAGATTCGGTGTGCGATGTTGGTGCCGGTGTGATATTTGTCTCCGAAAGGGGAGTGATGCTTCTCAGGGGCAATAGTATGCAGCATATATCGGAACAGATGGTCAATGATGCCGAAAATTCAAAGATAATCGCCAAATCACAGTCTTATCGTAATATATTGTCTATGGCCGGTTTGTCGGCTGTTGAAAGTGATGTAACTTTCCTTGATTTTATAAGAGATTGCAAGGCTGCTTATATAAATTCTACAAATGAGGTGGTGTTTGCCAATCCCTATTTTGGCTTTTCTTTTCTTTTTTCTCTTGATATTGGAACTTGGAGCAAGATTGATGAAAAGGCATATGGTTTTGTTTATGATAATATCTCATTGAAGATGTTCAAGCATTACGGCTATGAAACTGTTATAAAGGATTTTGGTAACTTTATGCATGGTGGCAATAAGGTGGCATTGTTTACCCGCCCACAGTTATGGGGTACAAAGTTACCAAAAAGGATTATGCAATTATTGCTTCATGCCTATGTATCGTTAAATTATGATTACACCGGTAATGTTCCGGCTTTGGGATGTTATCTGCTTTGTAGCAATGACGGTATCAATTTTAAATTGCTTAAAGGCGGCGAAGTGAATGTTGAAAAGCAGGATATAGCATTCAGGTATTTTCCAACATCGTCATATAGATATTATATAATTGCTTTGGCTGGCAATATTGGTAAAGAAAGTCTTATTACAGGTGTAGAGCTGGAAATAGCTCTTGCATGGGGTAACCGCCTGAGTAATTGATAAAAAAGCGACATACGAATGGTATGTCGCTTTTTTATCAATTGTTGTTTTGGTTATTGATACGTGTAAGCCATTTTTCATTTTTACTAATGAATATGCTGCAACGTGCGAATGTTGCGAAGGATAGGATAAACAGTATTGTTGCAGCTTTTTCTACAAAAAAAGCATCTATGGTGCCAAGCATCATTATAAGGCTGGCGATTTGTAATGATGTTATAAATGTTGCGGTACTCATAATCAATGATTTTATATAGTTGTTTATTTTGTTACCGAAATGAAACTTCTTTGTGGCATTTATTCAAAATTCCAGTAGATTAGACGGTTTTTTGTCTCTCCATCCTTAATGACCAAAGAGGCTTTGTGTATGAACGTCTTTTTACGAAACAACTTTACCTCTCCTATAACATTCTTCTCGTTGTTGAACGAAGATTCAATTATGTTCATTCGGTAGCGGTTTCCTTTGATGATTTTCTCTCTTTGCTTGAGAAACTCCTGTACAAAATCCTCGTTCATAAACCTCTTGTCAATGTAATAGACTTCAATGAGGTTGCTCGAATAATTCCTCTTCCATTTTAGTTTGTACTTGAGGTGCTCTGCCCATTCTAAAATTTTTTCTTGTAACACCTCGTAATGAGTTAGACAATAGCTCAAAACTTTGTTTTTCATGTTAAAATAGATTTAAAAATTTTTTAGTCTCTGTATTTTATGTTATGTTTGTATGAAATGCATATAATTCTGCCAATTATATGTCATAAAATGGATAAAAAATACAGTTTTTGATGTTGTTTAGCCAATTATGGCTACAAATATAGGGTTAAAAAATTTAAATTGAGTTGTTGTTTTAGTCAAAATCTGCTATTTAGATTGTGTCTAAATAATACTCTTGAGTAACATATTTAACAATGGGTAAAAGCATTAAAGAAAGAGTCGTTGAGATTTTCAAATATAAGAATCTGAATGTCAATAAGGCGAGTGCTGTTTTGGGAATTCCACAACGTACATTGAATCGTCAGGTGAATGAAGCCGGAAAAATTACAATGGATTTGGTTTATGCTATTTTGGATTCTTTTCCCGAGGTCTCTCCTCTTTGGATTTTGACAGGAGAGGGCTCTTTGCTTCGCGATGAAGAGCAGCAATCTAAAGATGGTTCGTCGCCATATTATCGTGATATGCCGGTGAGTGCCGGTTTGCGTGATGCTGTTGATGTTGCAAAAGAAAAACCTCAGGGTCGTATTTTGCTGCCTAAAAACAAAGCCGATTTCTATTTCCCTGTTACGGGTACTTCTATGGAGCCCGAGGTCTTTGAAGGTGACATTGTGGGTGTAACTCGTGTAAACTCCTATGAAAAGATTTCGTCAAGTAACATATATATGATTGTTACTAATGAGACACGTATGATAAAGCATTGTTATCCCGATGATAACAATAAGGATATTTTATGGTGCGTATCTCCCAACTATCCTTCTTTCCCTGTTAAGAAAAGCGATATATGTGCATTGTATCGTGTTGTAGCACGAATCCAATTCTTATAAAATTATGAAAGGACGTATATCGCAAGTAATAGGTGCTGTTGTTGATGTGTATTTTGATAAAAATGACAACTCGACATATTCTTTGCCGGCAATCCGCGATGCATTGTCGGTGAAAATGAAGGATGGGCGTGAGCTCATTCTTGAGGTACAGCAGCATATAGGAGAGAATACTGTACGTACTGTTGCTATGGACAGAACATCGGGGTTGTTCCGTGGCTTGGAGGTAGTTGCATTGGGTTCGCCAATATCAATGCCGGTGGGTGAACAGATTAAAGGACGTATGATGAATGTTGTTGGCGAGGCTATTGACGGTATGAGGGAACTTGAAAGAGAGGGTTCTTTGCCTATACATCGTGATGCTCCTAAATTTGAGGAGCTATCGACAACACAAGAGGTGCTTTATACAGGTATAAAGGTTATAGACTTGCTTGAACCTTACTGCAAGGGTGGAAAAATTGGTCTTTTTGGTGGTGCCGGTGTGGGCAAGACAGTGTTGATTATGGAACTTATCAACAACATTGCTAAAGGACATGACGGTTTTTCTGTTTTTGCCGGTGTGGGTGAGCGTACACGTGAGGGTAATGACCTGTTACGTGAGATGATAGAGTCGAATGTAATACGTTACGGTGAAGAGTTTAAGAAGGGTATGGTTAATGGCGAGTGGAATCTCGAAAAGATAGATTATGACGAGGTTGCCAAGTCACAGGCCGCACTGGTGTATGGCCAGATGAATGAACCTCCCGGTGCACGTGCTTCTGTGGCTCTTTCGGGATTGACGGTTGCTGAATCGTTTCGCGATGCAGGAGCAAAAGTAGGCAAGAAAAACGATATCCTATTCTTTATAGACAATATATTCCGTTTTACTCAAGCCGGTTCTGAGGTGTCGGCATTGCTTGGCCGAATGCCCGGTTCTGTGGGTTATCAGCCAACGTTGGCAAGTGAGATGGGTGCATTGCAGGAACGTATTGCATCCACAGTGAACGGTTCTATTACATCGGTGCAGGCTGTGTATGTTCCTGCCGACGACTTGACCGACCCGGCTCCGGCAACGACATTCAGTCATCTTGATGCTACAACGGTTTTGAGTCGTAAGATTGCCGAACTTGGTATCTATCCGGCTGTTGATCCTTTGGAATCAACATCAAGAATTCTTGATGCGGAGGTTGTGGGTAAAGAGCATTATGAAACAGCCCAGCGTGTTAAGCAGATATTGCAGCGTAACAAGGAATTGCAGGATATTATTTCTATTCTTGGTATGGATGAACTTTCCGAAGAGGACCGTACAACAGTGAATCGTGCACGCAGAGTGCAGCGTTTCTTGTCGCAACCATTTACAGTAGCCGAGCAATTTACCGGTATTAAAGGTGTGTCGGTATCAATAGAAGATACTATAAATGGATTTAATATGATCCTGGACGGAAAGGTTGATGATATTCCCGAACAGGCATTCCTGAATGTAGGAACTATTGAAGAGGTGATAGAGAAGGGTAAAAAGATTCTGGAAGCGGTAAAACAGTGATGGATATGAATGTCGGTAATATAATGCTGGAGATATTATCTCCTGAAAAGACTATCTTTAAAGGTGCTGTGTCACGTATTTATATTCCCGGCAAGAAAGATCCTTTTCTCATCCTGCATAATCATGCTCCTATAATATCATCTATTGATAAGGGAACTATAAAATGGGAATTTGAAGAGGGTGAACAGAGCCTTATAGTTGATGGCGGTTTTATAGAGGCCGGAAATAATAATGTTACTATATGTATTGAAACTGTAAAGTGAATATGAGCAGAACAAGGTATATATCATTGATGACAGTAGTGATTGTGGTTATTGCTATAGTCATGGAATTTGTGATGAAGAGATTTTTCCCCTCACAGACATCTTCGGACTATCTTTTTATACCTCTCTTTTACTTGCTTTTCTATACAGTTTCAGCAATTTTCTTGTTTAAAAAATATTCTCCGTTGCAGTTTGCTAAGGTTATGCTGATTGTCAAGGGGGTGAAAATGATTATTTCTCTCTTCGTGTTACTGATATTGTCGTTTGTGATGCGTGGAGAGGGTTTGGGAGTTATAGTGAATTTTATTGTATATTTTCTTGTCCTTCTAATTCCTGAGAGTGTTGGACTGATATCATTGAAAAACCGTTTGGCTGTACAAGGAAAATGACAGGATTAAGATATATACTTGTTACACTTATGTTCTTTGTCGCCGGCTTTCAAGCCGGTGCGGCGGCTCATACACAGCAGAATGGTGGTGTGGATGTTAAGAAGATTATATTTGAACATGTCAAGGATTCATACGAGTGGCATATAACAACAGTGGGCGAAAAGCATATTGCTATAAGTCTGCCTATAATCATTTACTCAAAGCGTGTGGGGTGGGAGGTTTTCTCCTCTTCGGTCTTTCATGAGAATGAAACGCATAAGGGATTCTTTATCTCTACAATAGGGGATAACGAAGGAAAATTGGTAGAACTTGATGAATACGGTAATGAACAGCGGCCGCTGCTTGATATTTCGGTGACGAAAAATGTCCTTTCGGTATTTATAACTTCGTTTGTATTGTTGTTCCTGGTTTTATATACTGCACGTTGGTATGCTAAACGCAAGCCCGGCGACCCTGCACCTCGTGGCTTTATTGGTATAATGGAGATGCTTATAACAATGGTTGTCGATGATGTAATAAAACCGAATGTGGGTAAAAAGTACAGGAAATATACTCCTTATCTGCTTACATTGTTTTTCTTTATATTCCTTAGTAATATAATGGGAATTATACCGGTTTTTCCCGGTGGAGCAAATGTTACAGGAAATATTGCGGTTACATTGGCTTTGGCGTTATCGACTTTTTTGACAATAAACCTGTTTGGAAACAAGGAGTATTATAAGGAGATATTTTGGCCCAATGTTCCTACATGGCTGAAGTTTCCTATACCTATGATGCCTTTCATTGAACTCTTTGGAGTTATTGTAAAACCTTTTGCGTTGACAATAAGGTTGTTTGCGAATATTCTTGCAGGGCACACTGTGATATTGGCATTTGTGAGCATAATATTTATAACTATGTCGGTAAATACTTATATAGGTAGCGGTATGATTGTCGTTTCGGTATTCTTTACCGTCTTTATGAATGTGATGGAGTTGCTCGTTGCATTTATACAAGCTTTTGTTTTTACAATGATGTCGTCGGTGTTCATAGGATTGTCACAGCCCGAACATAGACACTGAAAATAATAAAGAATAATATTAACTTAAAAATAGAATTATTATGTTTTTGACAATTTTATTACAGGTGGCAATGGGAGCAAGCCTTGCCAAAGTTGGTGCTGCTTTTGCAGCTTGTGGTGCGGTTTTTGGTGCTGCATGGGGTATAGGAAAAATTGGCTCTACGGCTCTTGAATCAATGGCACGTCAGCCCGAGGTTGCCGGTGATATCCGCTCAAGCATGGTGCTTGCAGCTGCTCTTATCGAGGGTATTGCCATGTTTGCTGTAGTGGTTTGTTTCCTTGTACTGTTTGTGTAATTTAAAGAATTTGCAGTAATGTCGTTCTTGTTGCCCGAAGCCGGTCTTTTATTCTGGATGTTGCTATCGTTCGGAATTGTCTTTTTCGTATTGTATAAATACGGATTCCCTATCATAACCTCAATGATTGATGCACGCAAAAAGTTTATTGATGTGGCTTTGACCAATGCCAAAGAGGCAAATAAGCGTTTGAAAGGTATTGAGGAGGAGGGTAAGATGATTCTGGAAAATGCCAATAATGAGCAGATTAGAATTATTCGTGAGGCAGTTAAGGCTAAGGAGGATATCATTAGTGAAGCTAAAAAGATTGCCGGTGATGAGGCTGCAAGAATGTTGGAAGAGGCACGTGAGTCTATACGTAACGAGAAAGAGGAGGCTTTGCGTGAATTGCGTGGACAAGTGGCGGAACTTTCTATTGCAATAGCCGAAAAGGTGTTGCGTGAAAAAATGTCCGATGGTGTTGCCGGTAAGGAGTATATAAACAAACTGTTTGATGAGGCTTTGTCTGTAAAGGAGAACAAGCAATGAATACCGGAGTGATATCAATGAGGTATGCCAAGGCTCTTTTGGCTTACGCTAAGGAGTGTGGCGAAGAGGATGAACTCTATAGTAGCATAAAGGTGCTGCTGCATAATGTGGATTCATTGAGGGATTTGCCGGTGTTGTTGCGTGCTCCATTACTTTCGGGAAGTGAACGTGTTGCAATGATATGCAAAGTGTTGGGTGAATCTCCGGTTGTTGAGAATTTTGCAAGTCTTGTGGTGAAGAAGCAACGCGAAGAACTTATTCTGCCTATTGCTTATTGTTATGCAAGGCTTTATTGCAAAGACAAGTCATTACTGCCTGTTAAATTTACTACGGCACAACCTTTGGACGATAAACTTAAGAACTGGATAGAAAACCGTATTGCCAAAATGTTGAATAAAAAAGTTGAGTTGCATAGTGTGGTCGATGATTCAATTATTGGCGGTTATATTTATGAAGCCGATTCAAAGCGACTCGATGCGAGTGTTGGCGGTCAGCTTCGTGAGATTAGAAAGATTTTTGTGAAACAGAACAAAAAACTTGTTTGATGAATATTAAACCAAGTGAAATATCAAGTGTGTTGCTTGAACAACTCAGAGGTGTCAAGGATAAATTGAGATATGAGGAGGTTGGAACGGTGTTGCAAGTGAGTGATGGCGTTGTCCGTATCTATGGCCTTGAGAATGCCGAGGCTGACGAACTTCTTGAATTTGACAATGGTGTCAAGGCTATTGTGATGAATCTTGAAGAGGATAATGTAGGTGCGATACTCCTTGGCCCAACCGATAAGATAAAGGAGGGTATGACGGTAAAGCGTACCGGTAGAATTATCTCTATTGATGTGTGTGATAATATGCTTGGTCGTGTTATTACTCCTCTTGGCGAGCCTCTTGACGGCAAAGGTGATATTGAGGGTGATAAGATTGAAATGCCTCTTGATAGAAAGGCCCCCGGAGTTATATTTCGTCAGCCGGTAACAGAACCGTTGCAGACGGGACTCAAGTCAATAGATTCTATGATACCAATAGGACGTGGGCAGCGAGAACTGATTATCGGTGACCGTCAGACAGGCAAGACATCTATTGCCATAGATACTATAATAAACCAGCGTGCGGCGTATGAGAAAGGAGAACCTGTTTATTGTATATATGTTGCAATAGGTCAGAAAGGTTCAACTGTAGCCTCGTTGGTTAATACCCTGCGTCAGCATGGTGCAATGGATTATACGGTTGTTGTTGTGGCAACTGCATCCGATACAGCGGCATTGCAGTATTATGCACCAATGGCAGGTGCAGCAATAGGAGAATATTTCCGCGATACGGGCCGTCATGCACTTGTTGTGTATGATGACCTCTCTAAACAGGCTGTGGCATATCGCGAAGTATCCCTCATTCTACGCCGTCCATCGGGACGCGAGGCTTATCCGGGAGATGTCTTCTATCTTCATTCAAGGCTATTGGAACGTGCAGCCCGAATAATTAACCAACAGGAGGTTGCTGAAAAGATGAATGATTTGCCGTTGTCGTTGAAAGACAAGGTGAAGGGTGGCGGTTCGTTAACAGCTCTGCCTATAATAGAGACGCAAGCCGGTGATGTGTCGGCTTATATCCCTACAAATGTGATATCTATAACCGATGGTCAGATATACCTTGAGAGTGATCTCTTCAATCAAGGCTTTCGCCCGGCGGTAAATGTCGGAATTTCGGTGTCACGTGTGGGCGGTAAGGCTCAGATAAAGTCAATGAAAAGTGTTGCAGGAACACTAAAGATAGATCAGGCTCAATATCGTGAATTGGAAGCCTTCTCTAAATTTGGAAGTGACATGGATGCCGTAACAACAATGGTAATAGAACGTGGCAGGCGTACAAACAAGCTTCTTGTTCAGCCACAGCATTGTACAATGCCGGTAGGGGAGCAGATAGCCGTTCTTTATTGTGGAATAAATAATCTGCTGTCGGAAATTCCTGTAAATAGAGTTGCTGATTTTGAAAAACTCTTTCTCGATGTGATACGTTCAAGATATAAAAAAGATGTTCTTGATGTTCTTGAGGCCGGAGTTATAAATAATAACGTGGAAAAAATAATCAAAGGCGTTGTTAGGGAGATTTTATCTTCAATGAAATATACCGAATAATGAACCTTAAAGAGATAAAACATCGAATTCATTCTGTAAAGAATACGCAGAAGATTACCTCGGCGATGAAACTCGTCTCGGCAGCCAAGCTCAGACGTACGCAATCGTCGATAGAGGGGGTGCGTCCATATAAAGAGAAAATGGATTCTATGTTATTTGATTTATTGTCTGGTATAAAGCAACTTGATACACCATATACGGTAGAGCGTGAGGTGAAGACTGTAGCTATTATTGCAGTAGCCTCAAACTCTAATATGTGTGGAGCTTTTAATGCTAATATCAGGCGTTTCGTATGTGGAATAATTGATGATTATATATCCAAAGGTATATCTGTGGAACTCTACCCTGTAGGTGAAAAAATGAGGGATGCTTTGCAGAAATATGCTTTGCCAATGCACATGGAACTGATGCCTAATGCTGGTGCACCACGATATGAATCGGTTGCAGCAGTGGCTTCGTCATTGATGGAATGTTTTGCCACAGGTGGTGTCGATAAGATAGAATTCATATATACCCGTTATATATCAGCTTCAAAACAATTGCCTTCCAAAGAGATTTTATTGCCAGTAGAGATTGAATGTGGCTCAGATATGGATTTGAACAATGAATATATTGTAGAGCCGGGAAGGGAAGAGTTATTGCATGAACTTCTGCCTAAAACGGTCTCCTTGCGTTTATATACAGCACTGCTTGATAGTGCTGTTGCTGAACACTCGGCACGTATGATTGCTATGCAGATAGCAACGGACAATGCCGATGAACTTATTTCGGAACTTACCCTTGAGTATAACAAGGGGCGTCAACAGGCTATTACCAATGAATTGCTTGATATTATATCGGGTAGTTTTATGTAAAATTTAAAACAGATAATTTTTCTGATTAACTATTATGTTTTTCGTAGAAAAATATTATCTTTGCAAAGATTTACACGAATGGTGTTGGTAAAATTTTAAGGTATATGAAACATATGAATGACATCAGCATTTCGGCAAAGGTGTGCAAAATGGCACCTTGTGGTTGCAATGTCATCATATTTGATGTTTATAATACATTTTTTTTGTAGTTTTGTTATAGTCGTTTCGTTTGAAACGACTTTTTTTGTATATTAGCGGAAAATATTTTTTATGGAACAGTTATTGCATGAGTGTGGAGTTGCTATGATACGTCTTCGCAAACCACTTAATTACTATCAGGAAAAATACGGTACATGGGCTTATGGAATGAATAAGCTTTTCCTTCTAATGAATAAACAGTATAACCGTGGTCAGCAGGGTGCTGGTATCGCATGCGTTAAACTGAATGCTTCTCCGGGTGAGGATTATATGTATCGTGAGAGAGCCGAAGGCTCAGGTGCAATCTCTGAGGTTTTTGATTCTGCGAACAAGGATATGCTTTCTCATCCCAAGGAGATGAAGAACAATGCCAACTATGCTTATCGTCATTTTGGTTTTGCCGGTGAGTTGTATATGGGACACTTGCGTTATTCGGCAACAGGTAAGACAGGTATGCAGTATGTGCATCCTTTCTTGCGTCGTAATAACTGGAGAGCCAAGAACCTTGCTCTTTGCGGAAATTTCCACATTACAAATGTTGAGGATGTGTTCCATGAATTGGTATCACACGGACAGCATCCGCGTGTTCATGCCGACACATATATTATGCTTGAACTTATGGGTCATCGTCTCGATCGTGAGGTGGAGAGAATTTTCAAGCAGTGCGAAGCAGAGGGACTTAAAGGCATGGATATAACCAACACTATCGAGGAGCGTATGGATATCGCCAATGTCTTGCGTACATCTACTCCTTTGCTCGATGGAGGTTATGTGTTCTGCGGTGTTACAGGTAGCGGTGAGATGTTCGTTATGCGTGATCCTTGGGGAGTACGTACAGCCTATTGGTATGTCGATGAAGAGGTGTTCCTCGTAGCAAGTGAGCGTGCAGCTTTGCAGACAGCGATGAACCTGAAAGCCGAAGATGTGATAGAGATAAAGCCGGGTGAGGCTCTTATTGTAAATAAGAGAGGCGAGATTCGTAGCGAGATGATCATTCCGCAAAAGGCTTTCCTCCCATGTTCTTTTGAACGCATCTATTTCAGTCGCGGTAATGATGGTGATATATATAAGGAGAGAAAGATGTTGGGTTCTAACCTCAAGGAACAGATATTGAAGGCTATAAACTACGACCTTGATAATACTGTATTCTCTTTCATTCCTAATACAGCCGAGATGGCATTCTACGGTATGGTTGAGGGTATGCAGGAGTATCTTGACGAGTGGAAGATGAAAGAACTTGCTTCGGGTAAGGATTTTACTCCCGAAGAGTTGAAGGCTATTGTGACAAAGAGTGTACGTCAGGAGAAAGTTGCCAATAAGGATATCAAGATGCGTACATTCATCTCTACTACCGACAAACGTAACGACCTTGCTTCATACGTCTATGATATAACATATGGTTCAATAAAACCCAAAGTTGACAATCTTGTTGTTATCGATGACAGTATTGTTCGCGGAACAACATTGAAACAGAATATCCTTAATATTCTCGACCGTCTTGAACCAAAGAAGATTGTAGTAGTTTCATCAAGTCCACAAATCCGTTATCCCGACTATTACGGTATTGATATGGAGAAGTTTGACCACTTCGTTGCGTTCAAGGCTGCATTGGAATTGTTGTATGAGAATGGCAAGGGTTCGCTTATAGACGAGACATACCGTGCTTGTGTTGAGGAACTTAAGAAGCCCGATGCAGAACAGGTTAACTGTACACGTGCAATATATCATCTGTTTACAGCAGAGGAAATTTCCAAGAAAATCGCCGACTTGCTTAAGCCTGTTGATCTTAACGCCGAATTGGAACTTGTGTTCCAGAGTCTTGAAGGCTTGCACGATGCTTGTCCTAACCACTTGGGTGACTGGTATTTCAGCGGTATGTATCCAACTCCCGGCGGTAACCGTTTGGTGAACGAGGCGTTTGTATATCATTACGAGAAATATTTATATAGGTGATAATAACGAAAATTACAATATAATTATGAAAGAAAAACTGAATAAGGTTCTATTGCTTGGTTCCGGTGCTTTGCGTATCGGTCAGGCTGGTGAGTTTGACTATTCGGGTTCACAGGCTTTGAAGGCTCTTCGCGAAGAGGGTATCCAGTCGGTATTGATCAACCCTAACGTGGCAACAATTCAGACATCAGAGGGTATTGCCGATAAGGTATATTTCCTTCCTGTCGATATCCACAATGTAGAGGAGATTATCAAGAAGGAGCGTCCTGACGGTATTCTTCTTGCGTTCGGTGGTCAGACAGCATTGAACTGCGGTACAGAGTTGTATCAGAAGGGTATTCTTCAGAAATACGGTGTAAAGGTTCTCGGTACTTCAGTTGAGGCTATCATGTACACCGAGGACCGTGACCTCTTTGTAAAGAAACTTGACGAGATACCTATGAAGACTCCTGTGAGCCAGGCTGTTGAGAGTATGGAAGATGCTCTTGCCGCTGCACACAAGATCGGTTTCCCTGTAATGGTACGTTCAGCCTATGCTCTTGGCGGTTTGGGTAGCGGTATCTGCAAGGACGAGGAGAGCTTCAAGGAACTTGCCGAGAGTGCATTTACCTTTTCAAACCAGATTCTTGTAGAAGAGTCTTTAAAGGGTTGGAAGGAGATTGAGTTCGAGGTTATCCGCGATGCTAACGACCACTGCTTCACAGTAGCAAGCATGGAAAACTTTGACCCTCTTGGTATTCACACCGGTGAGTCAATCGTTGTTGCACCAACTTGCTCATTGACACCAGAGCAGGTTAAATTCATGCAGGAAATCTCTGTAAAGGCTATCCGTCACTTGGGTATTGTAGGTGAGTGTAACATTCAGTATGCTTTCAATGCCGAGACAAACGACTACCGCGTAATTGAGGTAAACGCACGTTTGAGCCGTTCATCGGCACTTGCATCAAAGGCTACAGGTTATCCTCTTGCTTTTGTTGCAGCAAAGATTGCTCTTGGTTATACACTTGACGAGATTGGTGAGATGGGTACTCCTAACAGTGCTTACAAGGCTCCCGAACTCGATTACTTGATATGTAAGATTCCACGTTGGGACTTGACAAAGTTTGCAGGCGTTTCACGCCAGATTGGTTCAAGCATGAAGTCAGTAGGTGAGATCATGTCTATTGGCCGTTCTTTCGAGGAGGTTATCCAGAAAGGTCTCCGTATGATTGGTCAGGGTATGCACGGTTTCGTAGGAAACGAACATACACACTTTGACAATCTTGACGAGGAGTTGGCTAATCCAACTGATATGCGTGTATTCTCTATCGCTTCAGCTCTTGAGGCTGGTTACACAGTTGAACGTATCAGTGAACTTACAAAGATTGACCCATGGTTCTTGGGCAAATTGAAGAATATCGTTGACTACAAGCATGTGCTTGAAGGCTACAATACACTTGAGGAACTTCCTGCCGAAGTTTTGGCTAAGGCTAAGGAACTTGGTTTCTCTGACTTCCAAATTTCACGTTTCGTTCTCAAAGATGAGAAGAATATGGAGGTTGGTAACCTTGCTGTACGTGCTCGTCGTAAGGAACTCGGTATCCTTCCTGCAGTTAAGCGTATCAATACAGTAGCTTCGGAGCATCCCGAACTTACAAACTACCTCTACATGACATACGGTACAAAGGGTTATGACGTTAACTATTACAAGACTGACAAGTCTGTTGTAGTTCTTGGTTCAGGTGCTTACCGTATCGGTTCATCAGTTGAGTTCGACTGGTGTTCTGTAAATGCTGTACAGACAGCACGCAAGCTTGGCTACAAGTCAATCATGATCAACTACAACCCCGAGACAGTATCTACCGACTACGATATGTGTGACCGTCTCTACTTCGACGAGTTGTCATTGGAGCGTGTACTTGACGTTATTGACCTTGAGCAGCCGGGTGGTGTAATCGTTTCTGTAGGTGGTCAGATACCTAACAACCTTGCGATGAAGCTGCACCGTCAGTCTGTGCCCATCCTTGGTACATCACCGCTTTCAATCGACCGTGCCGAGAACCGTCACAAGTTCTCTGCTATGCTCGACCAGCTCGGTATCGACCAGCCTGCATGGAAGGAACTTACAAGCCTTGAGGATATGAAGGAATTCGTTGACAAGGTTGGTTATCCTGTTCTTGTTCGTCCTTCATACGTGCTTTCAGGTGCTGCCATGAACGTTTGCTACAACGAAGAGGAGTTGCACGAGTTCTTGAAGATGGCTGCCGATGTTTCTAAGGAGTTCCCAGTTGTCGTGTCACAGTTCATGACCGATACAAAGGAAATCGAGTTCGACGCAGTTGCACAGAACGGTGAGGTTGTTGAGTATGCAATCTCAGAACACGTAGAGTTTGCCGGTGTACACTCAGGTGACGCTACATTGGTGTTCCCTGCACAGAAGATTTACTTTGAGACTGCACGCCGAATCAAGAAGATTTGCCGTCGCATCGCCAAGGAGTTGAACATCTCAGGTCCTTTCAACATACAGTTCCTTGCAAAGAACAACGAGGTTAAGGTTATCGAGTGTAACTTGCGTGCATCACGCTCGTTCCCATTCGTATCTAAGGTGTTGAAGCGTAACTTCATCGAGACTGCTACACGCATTATGCTCGATGCTCCATACAGCAAGCCCGACAAGTCGGCGTTTGACATTGATTGGATCGGTGTCAAGGCATCACAGTTCTCTTTCAGCCGTCTGCATCAGGCCGACCCAGTATTGGGCGTAGATATGTCATCTACTGGTGAGGTAGGTTGCATTGGTGACGACTTTGAAGAGGCACTATTGAACGCAATGATAGCAGTAGGTTACAATGTTCCCGAGAAGAACGTAATGGTATCTTCGGGTGCTGCCAAGTCAAAGGTTGATTTGCTTGAGCCTACATCAATCCTTGCACAGAAGGGTTACAACATCTTCGCGACATCAGGCACAGCACAGTTCTTGAACGAGCATGGTATTAAGGCAACTCCGGTAATGTGGCCCGACGAAGATCCCGAAGCAGAGAACAACGTAATGCAGATGATTGCCGATCACCGTTTCGATCTTATCATCAACATTCCTAAGAATCACACAAAACGTGAGTTGACAAACGGTTACCGCATACGTCGTGCAGCTATTGACCACAACATACCTTTGATTACCAACGCACGTCTTGCAAGTGCATTCATACGTTCATTCTGCAAGATAGACGTTAATGATATGCCGGTCAAGAGCTGGGATGAGTTCAAGTAAACAATAGATAATCCAACGCAAGGGAGGGTGACTGTTGAGCCACCCTCTTTTCGTTTATAACAAAAAACATACAGACATGACAGATATTCCAAAATGCCCCAAATGTAATGGCGAGTACACCTATTTCGATGGTATGCTATATGTTTGCCCCGACTGCGGACATGAGTTCAGTGCAGAGGATACAGCCGAAGAGGTTGCCGATGTAGCAAGAGACAGCAACGGTGCCGAACTTTTCGACGGTGATGCAGTGACAGTAATCAAGGACCTCAAGGTAAAAGGCTCGTCAATGGTCATCAAACGCGGTACAAAGGTAAAGAGCATCCGCCTTACCGAAAACCCCGAAGAGGTTGACTGCAAGATAGACGGCAGCAGCATCGTTTTGAAGACCTGCTTCTTGAAGAAGTAAAGGTTGATTTGAAAGACAAGAGGCTGACTCAAAAGTCTCTTTTTAAGA
>JAGCJL010000012.1 GCA_017647975.1 Bacteroidaceae bacterium
TATTTCCAAGATATTTTTTCATTTTTTTTAAACTTTTTTACAACCGCTTTTATTTTCAACAAGTTACAAAATCTATTTTTTTTCATTTTTTTTGCACCTTTTTTAATAAAGATAAAAAAACGATTACACTATAACACTAAATTCAAAAGAAAAAAGCAGAAGAAATAATAACTATTTTAATATCCGAGAAAGCATTATACTATTAAATTTTCAAAAGATTTCAAAACAGCAGCAAAATAAATTGTTACAAAAGATATATTTTGTGTAACTTTGCAAGCTTAAACGAAAAGCCGTACATTGTTACTGTTTCCGCAACCCCAGACAATGAGATTTATCCTTATATATATATATATTGCACTACTATCGTTCTTACCCTCTTGCTTTACAAAAGCACAAGAGGCCGGAGAACGTATCCACATATATGGCAATATTACCGACGCTTCAACCAAAGAAGCACTACCCTATGCATCAATAAGAATAAAAAACTCGTCAAAGGGATGCAGTAGTGATGTAAACGGATATTTCTCATTCCATGCAGATATTTTACATGATACACTTCTAATATCAAGTATCGGATACAAGGAGGAAACACTCATTTTATCCCCCAATACCAATATCCCTATAAATATAGCATTAACACCTACCGAATACGCACTAAAAGAGGTTACAATAAAACCCAAAAAGGAGAAATATAGCAAAAAAGGCAACCCTGCAGTTCTGTTGGCAAGGACTCTCATTGAGAAACGTAACGACAATGCACCTAAAAACAAGCCTTACTATAGCCGTGACAGACATGAGAAACTTAGCCTTGCACTAAATAATCTGAAAAGAAAAGGTGACAAACATTTTGGCAAAAGATTCGGGTTTCTTGAAGAGTATATTGACACGTCAGTAATTACCGGAGAACCTATACTTTATATTTCTTCACGCGAAATCATTGCATCAGACTACCATCAAGACTCTCCGGAACGTAACAAGCAGCACATAAAAGCACGTAAACGCAATGGTATTGATGATATGTTTTCGGCTAACGAAATTGACGCGTTGTACGAAGAGATATTCAAGGATGTAGATATTTTCCAAGATGACATTTCAATATTCCGCAACAAATTCGTCAGTCCTCTTTCTAAATTAGGCCCCACATTCTACAGGTATTACATTATGGATACCGTTGACATTAGAGGAGAAAAATGCATAAATTTATCTTTTGCACCATTCAACGCCGAGTCTTTTGGCTTTACAGGACAGTTATACATAACAGCCGATTCGACATTCTTTATTAAATCGGTACAGATGAATGTCCCCAAAGATATAAATATGAATTTTGTCGATTACATGAATATCAGACAAGATTTCAGCCGTACCCAAGACGGCACAAGAGTTCTTGATAACGAAACACTCATTTGCGAACTCAAGGTTGTAAATGCCATAAACGGCTTTTACGCACATCGTGAAGTAACATACAAAAACCATAGCTTTGAGATTAGCGAAGAGGGAAAGAGAATCCTTGCCAATTCAGCCGATATCATTGAGGAGGAAAACTCCATGAACATGAGCGAGGAATTTTGGGCAACCAACCGTTTGACCGAGGTTAGGGAAAAGGAACGTTCGGTTGGAAAAATGATGGAAAAACTGCGTGCAAACCCACTCTATTATTGGACAGAAAAATGTGTTTCATTCCTGTTTACCGGATGGATTCCTTTACGCGAGAAAAACCCACCACTCTTTTATGGTCCGGTAAACACAAGTTTCAGCTACAATGGATTAGAGGGATTACGTTTGAGAACCGGTATGATGTCATCGGCATACCTGAACCCACACCTTTTCGGACGTTACTATCTGGCATACGGTGTCAATGACAAGAAATTGAAATATATGGGAGAATTGGAGTATTCATTCAAGAAAAAGAAAGAACACCCCAACGAGTTTCCTATACATTCATTACGTATGAGCTATGTACACGACATCTATCAATATGGTCAGAACTACCTATACACAAACAAAGACAATTTCGTACTCAGTTTAAAAAGTGGCGATGACAATAAAATCGGTTATATAAGAAAAGCCGAATTCACATACACCCACGAACTGCAAAGCCATTTCTCTTATTACGCCACTATACGACATAAAACAGATATCTCAAGCCGTTTAATACAGTTTGAGCGAACCTCAACAACCGATGGTATAACAACCTCGACATTCGTAAAAGACCTTAAACAATCAGAAATTGAGGTTGGACTGAGATATGCCCCAAAAGAAAAATTCATGCAGAAGAAATGGGACAGAATTTCCGTAACACCCGAAAAACCTGTATTTACCCTATCACACAAAATTGGCTTCAAAGGAATTCTCGGAAGCGAATTCTATTACCATCACACCGAAATGAGTTTCAGAAAGAGATTCTGGTTCTCGGCTTTCGGATATACCGATTGTATTATCAAAGCAGGAAAGATTTGGAATCAAGTACCCTACCCTTTGCTTATAATTCCCAACACTAACCTCTCATATACAATACAAAAGGAATCATACTATCTTATGAATGCTATGGAATTTTTCAATGACCAATATGCATCATGGGATTTGACATATCACATGAATGGCCTTTTGTTCAACAGAATACCACTTGTAAAAAAGCTAAAATGGCGTGAAGTCATATCATTCCGAGGAATGTTCGGTCATTTAAGCAAAAAGAACCGTCCCGACCCGCTAAATACCGGTGTTCTCTATAAATTCCCATATGAGAATGACGAATACCATTATCTTGGTACAATGCCATACATGGAGGCAGCCATAGGTATTGAAAACATTTTCAAGGTTTTGCGTGTAGATTATGTAAGACGATTGACATACACCAATTTACCGAATATAAACAAATGGGGAATCAGAATACAGTTCCACGTTGAGTTCTAAAACAGACACCTACGAACCCTGCAATTACCATCCTGTTTCATTCCAGCCGGCAGCAGAGTACCATTCTGTTGTAGCAAAATCAGCATTAAAAACATCTCTATAGCTTTCCACTTGTGGTATATACATAGAGATACCGCTGCATACATCGGAATCAACAGCTATATATCTGCCAAGAACAGCAGTGTACCAACTATCAGAATAATTTAAATATTGCACTGCAGCATACAACGCTTTTTTCCATTCAATATATTCCAAGGTGCCAAGCGACTTTTTCATAACTGCATTCATATCATAGAAGGCCGGATATGAGACACTAGATGAATAGTATCCACTATTCAGATACGAAAACAAATTATCCACATTCACTGCAGCGTCTTTGTCAAAATATTTTTTTACATAAGTATATGTTGCTTCGGCAAGATATTCCAACTCGTCACATTTTACCGCCGAAAGAATCACTCCGGTATCAGAGGCATCATAATCCTCTTTATATGCATCTATAATCTCGCCGACACTAACCGTTTGAGAGAAAAAAAGTGGAACTATCTTATCATAAGGAGCACCATCACCCGGGATTTCGGCTGGAGAAGCTATTATCCAATCTACAGAATTACGCAATGCATAAGCGACCTCTACCGACTGCATAAAACAAGCATCAAACATCAGCCTATTGACCCTTACAGGCAAACTCTCAAGCACTGTGGCTAGCTCCTCTATTTCGATAACATCAACAGCTGAATTACTATAACTATTCTTACCGTTATCAACTCCAATAGAACGGAAAGGAACTTTTTGGGGATTATGACGTAACCAGCCATTACCATGCGACCACATTACAATATCAAGAGTTTCCGTTGGATAGTCTGTCAGAATCATTTCAAGAACATCGTTCAAAGCCGATGATTCACTTGAGCAGAAATCTTCTTCAAAAACAAATACAGTATCTTTCGCCGAGACACCATTATTATTGTAGAATTGACAAATATATGGTGAATTATTTACATCACTATTATCGACAAAAGTAAAAAGACGACAATTATCAGGAATTTCAGTTGCAGCAGCAAATATCTCATCGATATCCGAGAATACATAATTACTGAGACTATTCTCGGCCATTGCATAGACAATTAAAGTACGCGACACCGTATCACCCTTCTTTGCAATAGGATATTTAGGAGCATCCGGTTTATCAATCTCGCACGAAAAGAGAGAAAAAACAATCAGTAACCAAGCAAAAAAGCTGAGCAATCTTACCATAATCACTGTTTAGTAAACTTGAATTTGCTACCAAGATAGCGAACAATCATATTCTCCTTGGTCTCAAGATGCTTTTTCACATTCTTTTCCTTCTTCTCCAAATCCTTCAATTTATCCGCGAAATATATAACTGAGATTCGGCCAGGCATACCTTCATTGCTACTCATATAGTCCTTAAGTTCATAAGAATAGAGTTGTCTGTTTTGAAGGAAACCTTTTTCTGAAATCACATCATCTATTTGTTGAATCTCGGTAAAATAGACAACACTGTCAGAAAAAGATAGCGATGCTCCAAATATATAAACAAGAGAATCCTTATCGCTCTTACCGCGAGCATATCCCGATAAAGCAACGAATGACAAAAAGAATATAATGAGTAACTTTTTCATATCAAATTGGTTTGTGACCGCAAAATTAAGAAAATATTAAGAGTAAAAAAATTATCACGTTATTTTTAATGAGAATCCCAACTGCAATTAGTAATTATTAGCATAAAGAGCCATATAATTTATTTAAAAAGCAACGAGCCGCGTAATACGCGGCTCGTAAATAACCAAATTATTTTATCCCAAATAGGATTTTAGCAGTTTACTGCGTTGATTCTGCTTCAAACGACGAATCGCTTTCTCTTTAATCTGACGTACACGTTCACGTGTCAAGCCAAAACGATCACCAATCTCTTCGAGTGTCATCTCCTGCATACCGATACCAAAGAACATTTGAATAATTTCCTTTTCTCTATCAGTAAGAGTTGACAAAGCACGATCAATTTCGCGTGAAAGAGACTCATTCACAAGTAGATTATCAGCCATTGGAGAATCATCGTTCACAAGCACATCAAGGAGACTGTTATCCTCTCCATCAACAAATGGAGCGTCAACAGAGATATGTCTTCCTGACACCTTTAACGAATCCACGACCTTATCTACTGGCAAGTCTAATTGGTCTGCAAGTTCTTCAGCCGATGGGCGACGCTCATTTTCTTGTTCAAATTTAGAGAATGCCTTGCTTATCTTGTTCAACGAACCCACTTGGTTCAAAGGAAGGCGTACGATTCTAGCTTGCTCTGCAAGAGCCTGAAGAATTGATTGTCTGATCCACCACACTGCATAACTAATAAACTTGAAACCACGTGTTTCATCAAATTTCTCTGCAGCCTTTATCAAACCAAGGTTACCTTCGTTAATCAAGTCGGGCAAACTCAATCCCTGATTCTGATACTGTTTTGCTACTGAAACGACAAAACGCAAGTTGGCTCTTGTCAGTTTTTCTAACGCTCTACGGTCACCCTTTCTAATTTTTTGGGCAAGTTCCACCTCTTCTTCAACGGTGATAAGTTCTTCGCGACCAATCTCTTGTAGGTACTTGTCGAGCGATGCACTTTCGCGGTTTGTGATGCTTTTTGTAATCTTTAATTGTCTCATTGTGAATTTTGAATACAATTTTAATTTGCAAAATTAATACTCTCTACTCTATAATACAACAACCGTATTGTTAAAAAGTTATATAAATATCAAAAAAAAAACAGTAAAATCGGCTTTATTCTGTTTTTGATGGCAGATGCGTGAAAGAATGAAAAAAAGAATACTCTACCACTGTAGTTTTACCTCGGGAATAAGCAGAAACCGAAATTTATTCAAAAAACATTCTAAACGTAAAATATACGCATTTCACACACTCAAAGAACAGAAATAAAGCCGATGCTACCACAATGCATTGTTTATTCTTCACCCTTATAGAGTACAAAACAGTCAAAATCCAACATTGAAAAATGTTAATAATAGTTAAAACAAAGGATTATTTTTAAACAATCTCCATAACACTTTAAAAGCTCCCGAGCTCGGGAGCTTTTAAAGTGTTTATTATTTTATAAAAATTATTTTACAATATATTTCTTTATGCCATCAACTATATATATACCTTCAGCAGGCTCTTCCACTCTTCTCCCAGCAAGATCATATATTCCCTTTGTGGTTTCAGAAACGGCAACAGAATTTACAATTGTTTCAACAAATATCTCTGTTTCAGCATACAAGATTTTCAACGTAGAACCAGCATCCTTTCCAGTATTCCAAAAAGCCAACTTACTATCACGATTGTTAACCTTGTTTGCTTCATAACCATCCTCATACATATATGCATATTCAGGACCGGTAGAACCAAGTTCACTTGAATCTATAAAACGCCATACCGCAATGTAGTCTGACGGAATATCTGTTTCATCCTTTAGTACCGGATAGGAATTTGCACCTGTTTGACCTAACATCTCTACAGGAGCAGCAAGCACTTTTGTAGGACCTGCATTCTTGTTATATATACGATAACCGCAATTCTCATCACCGACAAAGCACCACAACTGAGCAGGATCAGTGATATCACGTTCTTTACTATTAAGTGCTATATGATCGGCAGTACCATTATCCTTGATAACATATCCATCCTTTCCAATCTGAATTGTATACCATGTAATATCGCCAACAAACATACCATTCAAGACCTTACTTGTAAGATAACGTTTCTCAGGAGCATCATATGTACCATTCTCTACAAAAAGTCCTTCAATCTCAACATCACCACACATACACGCTGCCGGAATCTCTATGCAATTATCAGAATCAAACTCTTGACGTTCAAAGAATGCTTTTTGCCACTGTGCGTTATCACGTACAATACTGTCACCGCTCAAATTATAACCATACTTAACGATAATACCCGAATACTCAAAACCATTCTCAGGAACCATACGTATCTTGAAACTCTGCCTAGAAGGTGTTTGATATTTCACAAGATCTGCATCATTTTCAGCTGCAACAACCTTACCATTACGGTTGGCATCATTCACATTAGCATAATCGTCATAAACATTAAGCATAATATCGACAATACCACCACCATTGGCAAGAATTGAATTAGACTGATCTATAGAACCAGCTGGATCTATTGAATTCCAATCCACCTTATAACGCATACGATAAGTGCCAGGTTTTATATCGGCAGGTATTTTAAACGACGGCATATCCAAGGTATTTCTCGCATTACCCGAAATAGAAGTTCCAGCACTATTCTTTCCATTATTATCATCATTACCGCCATAGAATGAGAATGAAACAATTTCACTTCCCTCGGCTATACTAAAATCATCATTAACAACCGATGTAAATTTACCATCATTGTTATAATCGATGTAAGCATAAGCATGCATCCAGCTACCGGTAAAATCCACCGAAGGAGTAACAGTCTCTCCTGGTTTTACAAAAAATTGTCTCGCAACAGCATTTGTATATACAACTTTATCCGAAACTGTTGCTTTCTGATTTTCAGTCTCACCACATTGCAATTTAATAGCATTTAAATGACGATCAGAACGACTCGGTGCCGTACCCTTATCAAATGCAACCTGATAGTACTCATATACCAACTCCGATGTTGGGTTATTATTTACCTTGATATCATCGATATAACAGATTGCATCTTCGGTATAGTTATGAGGAGACTCACAATCGGGAACAACAACAAGACTGTAAATATCAATACCACCATTTCCCTTTATAGGCAACACAACATCATGCCATTTGCCGGCACCGATATTTGATGTTGACATAGCCCAAAACTGTTCTGTCTCTTTAGATTGGTCAAGACGCTCTCTGCGTTTTCCTAGACCAACAACCATTACACGACCTGAATATGGACGATACACTTTTACATGAACATACTTTGTTGTTGGAGTCAACTCAAAAGTCTCATTCAAATCTATGCGAACACCAAAAGTATTACTTCCGAAACGTGAACGCTGCACTGCAAGAATCTTACCAGATGAGTTAGGAGCTACACCAAGCATTTCATCGACATCTATCAGATGATTCTCAATAACGGCATAATTACCTTTAAGCACACCTTCACGGAAAGGAGATGCCTCCCATGTGTCATATACTCCAAGAGTTTTATAGTCCTGAGTTTCAAATGTTATATTTGTCTGCGACATTGCCATAAATGGCAAAACCATTAAAGCAAACGCAAAGATATTTTTAAGTTTCATAGTTATTCAAAATTAAAATTATTTAATATACGCTTACTTTACTTATCAATGGACATGCCCTGCTATCCTCAATAACAATACGGATACCTTTAACCTTATAACCTTCGCCATAGCTGTTAGCAGTTTGGCCATTTAATGGAATGATACGCTTATATCCAACAGTTGTTGTCTCTACATTAGCTGCAATACGTTCCCAAGTGGTGCCGTCCTGAGTCTTTTCAATTTTAAACTTCTTGACACGCTGTCCCTTGGCAATATACTCCATAAGTTCAACATAACGTATAGTCTGTTCTGCATCCCATGTTAAAGTAATTGTAGATTCTATTGTACCATCATTTGTAGCCCAATATGTATCCTTATTACCATCGGTCATGTTTTCAGCCTTATAGTCACGATTTGTTCCTTTTGTACGAGTTTCTGATACTACTATCTTTGCACTCTTTGCCAAATCATTGGTAAGGCGTGCCTTAACAAGGTCGCCCATACCCTTCAACGCGTTCACAGAAGCGTCGGGCAGCACACCAGCCTTATTGGGAGGGATATTGAGGATAAGTGTAGCGTTGCGTCCCACAGTCTCGAGATACATCTGGAAGAGACGCTCAGGAGTTAGAGGAGATTCACCTTCGTGCCAGAACCAACCTTTGTTTGTAGCCTTGGCATCGCTCTCGCCTGGGAACCAGAACCAACCAGTCTCGGTACCATACATACCGTTGTTTTCAGTAGCATAGTCGCGATTTTCGGGAGACCAGTTAGTTTGGCCGGCCCAACCGGCTTCGTTACCAATCCAACGTGCCTCACCACCAACGCCCCAAAGAACACAGTCAGGACATACTTTGTGAATACTATCACGCAAGTTAGGAACATCGTAATAAGTTGCACGGTCAACATTCACAGTTGTATTGCGGCCACCATAGTAACCACTACCGCCATTGGCACCATCGAACCACATCTCGAACTGGTCAGTACCATACTTCGCCAGTTCGGCACACTGTTTCAAGAACACGTCCTTCACATACGTGTCAGTACCATAATGTACACTATTTCTATCCCAAGGAGAGATATAAAAACCATATTTTAGCCCCAAGTCTTTTGCTGCTGCCGCAAAATCGCGTGGAATATTGGTATTCCTTCCATACTCATTTCCTGAATTTGTCACATTATGGTCCGTAGTCTCCGTTGGCCACTGGCAAAAACCGTCATGATGCTTTACTACAGCAATACCGCCACGCATGCCTGCAGCCTTGGCTGCCTCGAGCCACTGACGTGGGTTAGGTGCTGCCGTAGGGGCGAAACGTTTGGGATCCTCGTCACCGTTTCCCCATTCAAGACCGGTATAAGTATTCATACCATAGTGGAAGAATGCATAGAACTCTGTTTCCTGCCACTTCAACTGACGTGGATGAGGCACTGGATGAACCTCTATAGGTTCGTTATCGGGATTAGCAGGAACCTCAGCTTTCAACTGAAGCTGAGCTTTTGCACTGAATGGTGCAAGCAATCCCAAAAGTGCTAAACAAGTAAATAGTTTTTTCATTTAGGTAGTTATTTTGTTGTTAGTTTTTAAAAATTGCCTATTAACGCAATATTTATTGCAAAATTAAAAAACATATACAAACAATTTACAAATAAACATTTTTTAACACAATGTGTTAGTTAATTTTAATAACACTTTAATATAATTGTGAATATTTGTTCTACGCAATAACACACCACTGTCGCTATGCAAGTCGCCTGATGCAGGAATACAGAAAGAGAATGACGGAATACCATAATCGGCATAAAGCCACGATTCGTCGGGTTCGGCATTATGTTCAAAAGAGTATCTTCCGCGATATTCATTGAGCGATGATATTATTTTGTGAGCCGAGAGCATATCTATGCAAGCATCATTCTCTATTGTAAAAAACGACGCTTCATTCCAACCGACATTAGTTACATCAAGAGTTACAGCAAACGATATACCACACTGCTTTTTCCCCATTGTGAGCACCACCTGTGTGGCACCCAAAGAGTCAGTCTCCTCATTACCGGTGAAAGCAACAACGATATTTTCGGGCAATAGATCGTTCATCATAACCCAAAGCAGAACCGCATTGGTAAAACTGTTATCGAAAGTACCACGAAGATATTCGCCTTCACAAGTACAAAAAGAGTTGTTTTGCAAGCAATCAACATGAGATGAGAAAAGAACAACATTATCGCCACAGGAAAGTTCCTTTTTGGCATATATCAAGGCAAGCGGTTCACGAGCCACAATATGGTATTTGCTCTCAGTAAGCAAACCCTCAATCACACGAAGTCTCTCATCGACAACAAAGTGTTCGCCATCATCTTTACAATCGACGGTGACCTCTTTCAGCAGTTCAAAAAAAGCTTCAAAATCAAACATAATTTACAGACGTTCTACACGCAAATCGTTCTTGCTTGCGATGACAAGTTTTTCATATCGTTCCACAAGACGTGGCAAACGCGAAAGACGCATCGACAAACGTATCATGCAATCATTGTCAAAAACCTGCTCAACCACCTTTGGTTCCTCCTCCTTGACAACTCGGAGTACCTCGTTGAGTAGTGGGTATGAAAAACGAAGAACAATCTCTCCATTGATAGTCTTTTCAACATGCTCTACAGCCTCAAGAGCCTCGCACGCAGCTGCACGATAAGCCACAATCAAACCACTTGTACCCAATTTCACGCCGCCGAAATAACGCACGACAATGACAAGTATATTCGTCAATTCCTTGCTGTGTATCTGCCCCAAGATAGGTTTTCCTGCTGTACCTGAAGGTTCACCGTTATCGTTGGCACGTTCCTGTTCTCCTCGTTCACCAAGACGATAGGCATAACAAACATGGCGAGCATCAAAATATTTCTTCTGATAATATTCAAGTTGCTCCTTGACCTCATCCAATGTAGTAACAGGAATGGCAAAAGCAAGGAATTTGCTTCGCTTTTCGGTGTATATAGCCTCACCCTCTTCCTCTATGGTCTTGTAAACATCCTCGGCAAGCATATTTATATCTCTTTTGCAAAGTTTTTCATACACAAAGCCAGAGCCTTTGCACCTTCAACAGGCATGGCATTGTAACACGAAGCACGAAAACCACCCACTGAACGATGCCCTTTTATGGCAACCACTCCATTGTTTTCGGCGTAAGCCGCAAAACGTCCCTCAAGTTCTTCGTACCCAGGTGCCATGACAAAATCAATATTCATTAGTGAGCGATTCTCTTCCACAGCTGTACCACAGAAAAGAGGATTACGGTCAATCTCATCATATACAATTCCGGCACGCTCGGCTGCACGACGTTCCATTTCAACAACTCCGCCCTGATTCTTTATCCAACGCAGATTACACAAAGCGGTATAAATGGGTAACGTAGGTGGGGTGTTAAACATAGAGCCATTCTCTATATGTACCTTGTAATTAAGAATAGATGGTATCTCCCTTGCCACATTTCCCAAAGCACTCTCTTTAACAACAACAAAAGAGAGGCCCGACTGGGCAAGATTCTTCTGTGCACCACCATATATACAGTTATACTTGGATACATCAACAGGGCGTGAGAGAATATCCGACGACATATCTGCTATAAGAGGAACCGGAGAATCAATATCTTCACGCAACTGGGTTCCATAAATAGTATTATTCGATGTTACATGTAGATAATCGACATCGCCTGGTATTTCAAAATCCTTTGGAATATAACTAAAATTCTTATCAGACGATGAAGCAACCTCAACAACCTCGCCAAACAAACGAGCCTCTTTCATAGCCTTGGATGCCCAAGTACCCGTATTGAGATAAGCCGCCTTACGAGCGAGGAAGTTATACGGAACCATACAGAAATGCATGCTCGCTCCACCGCCAAGAAAAAGCACCTCATACCCCTGTGGCACATCAAGCAGCTCCTTGAAGAGACATCGTGCCTCATCAAGAATTAGCTTGAACTCCGCCGAGCGGTGGCTAAGTTCCATAAGCGACAGCCCCATACCATTGTAGTCAAGAACAGCCTTTGCTGTCTGTTCTACCACCTCGCGTGGCAACATTGAAGGGCCAGCATTGAAATTGTATTTCTTCATCGTGGGAATTTCCTATAAAGAAACAGCCGGCTAACCGGCTGTTTACATTTTGTATTGATGATTACTCAGCTTTTGCAGCACGACGAATACCGCGACGCTTTGTTGTTGGAGCCTCTGCCGGTTTCTCCTGCTGTACACCTGCAAGTTCAGGGTCAATCATGATGCGTCCACAGTTTTCACAAACGATGATTTTCTTTCTCATACGAATATCCAACTGACGCTGTGGTGGAATTTTGCTAAAGCAACCGGCACAAGCATCACGCTCAACGTAAACGATACCAAGACCATTACGAGAACTCTTACGAATACGCTTGAACGAAGCCAAGAGACGTGGTTCGATATTCAGTTCGAGGTCACGAGCCTGCTCACGAAGTTTCTCTTCTTCAGCCTTTGTCTCGGTAACAATATCCTCAAGCTCAGCTTTCTTCATTTCGAGGTCTTTTTTACGCTCTTCCAAAGCAGCGGTAGATCTCTCAAGTTCATCGCTCTTCTGCTGTTCCTGTCTTTTAGCCTCATTGATTTTTTTCTCATCGTGTTCAATAACGAGTTTATTATACTCAATCTCCTTGTTCAAAAGGTCAAACTCGCGGTTATTGCGAACATTGTTCTGGTCCTCGGTGTATTTTTCGATGTTTCTCTTTGCACCCTCCATCTCCTCACGGAAAGCAACAACATTCTCACGAATAGTCTTAATGTCGTTGTTGATGTTCTCAATACGTGTACCGAGACCTACGATTTCGTCCTCAAGGTCCTTAACCTCAAGAGGAAGTTCACCACGAAGAATTTTTATCGCATCAATTTGAGAAAGAATTGTCTGAAGCTCATAAAGAGTCTTCAATTTCTCTTCTACTGTGTACTCAGAAGGATCTTTTTTTGCCATTGTTTTTATAATTTAATGTTAATATAATTGTCTTATAAGTATTTTACAGGATTTGTATCAACTGCTGTTTTCTGAACTTTAAGTTCTGGAAATGCAGCTATGATATGTTCCTTGAATATATCCATTGTAAATTGTTCACTCTCATAATGGCCTATGATTGCCATTAACATCTTCCCGTCATAATTGAACAAGTCGTGATAGCGTGCCTCACCGGTAATATAAACATCGGCACCGGCAGCGAGAGCTGCACCGGCAAAAGAGCCGCCAGCACCACCGCATAAAGCGACGGTTTTAACCTTACCACCAAGCAACGATGTATGACGCACACAACCAACATTGAATTTAGCTTTAATTTCACTCAAAAATTCCACCTCATCAACCTCACAAGGCAATGTACCCACAACACCAGCACCGACACTGTTCCACTTGTTTTCCAAACGGAAAATATCATAAGCAGGCTCTTCATAGGGATGAGCCTTTATCATAGCCGAAACAGCACGATTTTTGATGTATGACGGCATAACGGTCTCAACGCGAACTTCATTCTCATTATGAACCTCGCCAATATTTCCGCAATAAGGATTACACCCATCGTTGGCTTTGAAAGTACCGACACCGTCAACATTAAAACTGCAAGAACCATAATTACCAATCTCACCACAACCGGCAGCAAAAAGAGCCTCGCGTACAACCTGGGCATGCGACTGCGGAACATAAACAACCAACTTGCAGAGCATTTCCTCCTTTGGAACAAGAACACGCACATTTTCCAAACCGAGCTTTTCAGCTATACGGAAATTCACGCCACCGGGAGCATTGTCAATATTTGTATGTGCCGAATATATGGCAATACCATTATGCAACGCCTTCAATATACAGCGTTCCACATAATTCGCACCGGTTATTTTCTTTAAAGGAGAAAAGATAAGGGGATGATGAGATACAATGAGATTGCACCCTGATGCCACCGCTTCATCAACAATTTCCTCGGTCACATCAAGACACAATAAAACCCCTGCAACTTCCGCATCTGTTAATCCTATCTGCAAGCCGGCATTATCAAATCCATCTTGCAGCGGCAGAGGCATGAACATTTCAAGGGCAGATGTTATATCCTTTACTCTAATCAAAATTACAATAGGTAATTACTCTGCGAAGATACAACTATTTTTCCAGTTTTCAAAACAACTGAAAAAATAGTTCTTCCCGGTGCTTTAGAGTGCCGGGGAGAAATGAGAAAAATCCAGTTACATCATTTCGTCTTCAGCAATTCCTTTTGAGCATCTATCGCCTTCTTTTGGTCATCGATGACAGCCTTTTGAGCATCAACACTTATACCAACTATTTCGCCACTTGCATCAACAACATCCCTGCTTACTTCAAGAACACCCTTAGTTGCTTCAAGCACACCTTTCGCAGCATCAAAGACAACATTGATATGTTCATCAATATCTTCAGCCACATCTTTATCTATTTTAATATTATGTATGACACGCTTTCCAGACTTTCTATTATAACGTCCTCTCAGTTTCATAGTTGTAGCAATCTCTTCTACCCCATCATCGTCATTTACTACAACAAGACTTGGAGTTCTCTGGTTGCCATAATAGAAAATCTTGAACGGAACAAGACCATGTTCACTTGCATTATTAAAGTTCACACTATCAAGACTACCCATTGTACGCAGTTTGATTTTTGAAGTAAGTTCTTCGGTTTTCACTCTCTGCAGTTCACAATCAGACACATTATATAAACCCTCGCCATAATAAACCGTACGGCTTATACTATCCCATGCAAAATGGAGGAAACCGTTAATTTCAGTATCGGGAAGAAAGTTCATATCTATTCTTGCATCATACTCCTCATTCATCAGCTTTTCCTGAGTATCAATAAAACCGTCACCATGAGTATAGAAAGTCACCATGTATTTTCCACCACTATCATGTACACTCTCCACTATGAGTGGCAAAATTCCATTTCCACATTGTGCATCCCAGGTAGATGCAAACACAGCATCGCATGCACTGTCAATATAACGAGTATTATACAGCGAACCACTTGAATAATTTATACTACCGGTCATGAGAGCAATATCTTTCATATCCCCACTGAAAAAAGTCTTTATATTGTCCCATTGATATTCAATTATATAATCAATATTTCTATAACCGCCATTATCTTTTATATAACGATGAACCACCGGAGCGACAAGCAGAAGCACAATCACCCACAATGCAGCAAGGAATTTCTTTGTCTTGCTTTTCATAGGTTTGCACAGATTTGCACTGTTGAGCACAAAATAACCCAAAAGAAAAACAGGAATTGCAATAACAGCAACAACACCCACAGTCATCATAAATGGTATATTAAAAGCCTCAAACACCCCCCAACCTGTCAGCACAAACAAAAGAAGTACAAACAACAACACAAACAACACCACAGCCAGCGGCATTATCATCAATGCAACCAGAATAAAGAAGAGTATTCTCACAAACGAATATAGGCAACCCTTATCGGCAGGTACACTCAACTCTTCCACACATAAATCGTAGTTTCGTTTCCAGGTTTGTTTCACAGCTTCACTATCGCCACATTCCTTTACACGACGCATGCGTGTATAATCCATGATGGTTGTAGCTTTTGGCAATACAGCCCACAGTATAACATAAGCAAGCACTACCGGTATGTTCAACGGCAACACAAAAAGTACAAGAGTAATCACACGTAAAGCAGTGACATCCACATCATAATGTATGGCAATACCCGATAGCACACCGCCAAGAATATTTCCATGTTTGTTTCTAAAAAGTTTGCTGCCTTTGAGCATAGCCTTGTACCATGTAGCGTTCTGCTCATCATCATTTTTTACATCCGCACTTTCTGTCGCAGTTTCTTCGGCAGCTGAAGCCTCAACCTTTATTCCGACAGCAGATATCACCTCATTGATAATAACATTTGTAACAATACCATCTTCACCAACTTTAGCGAGACACATTTCAGCAATACGATTCTCAACCTCGGCAACCTTCAACTCCTCGGCATTATCCTCATACAGCCTATGTATCTGCTTCACGAAGTTATCAAGCAGAAGATACGCATCGTCTTCAAAGAAGAACGAATGACCGGCAATCTGAATTCTCTCAATCTTTTTCATAGTCAGAAAATTTTATCACACAAAGCTCTCTGCCATTTGCAAACTCAAGAACATCAAGAGAAAGAGGAATATCGCCAACAAGAACATTATAAACACAGCCTTTCCCGAAGAAAACTTCTTAATTATATTCAAAATATTATATGCAATATACAAAATAGGTATCATTATAATAGTAGCAAGCAATATCATCGCTCTGTCATCGGAAGTTATATTCAAGAAGAACACCGGTGATGTTTTAAAACAAGCTATAACCGCAACGACAACCAATATAGGTATAATAATCTTACCTGTTCCCGTCTCTTTATTTTTCTCACAATTTTTCATATCCTTATAATTTTCATCAGTTATTTTGGATGCAATATTCTCGGGGGTTGGTTTTATGCCCTCCATACGCAGCTTATCAGCAGTATTGTCGGCAGCAGGAGCAATACACCATACAATAAGATAAGAGATTATCATAATAGGGGGAATAGCCACACACAGCACAGCTGCAATAATTCTCAATACAGAGGTATCAAGATTTGAATTAGGATGCTTATTGTCAATATAAGCAGCTACTCCCGAAATGACACCGGCAATAATTTTATCATCGACATTGCGATAAAACCTCCTGTCAGAGTTCTGTTTACCGGTAGCAGTATCAGCTTCACAGTTTTTTTCCTCCTCACTATCTGCAACACCCTCATGTTCCATCGATTCAACCTCATCTTCACTTGCAGCGAACATATTTTCGGGATTTCCCATACGTTTTATCATATCATTAACAAGTTCATGATCTATTATTTTAATAGAGTTATGCTGCAGACGCTCTTCGCAAAGTTCGCTAATACGCGATTCAATGTCAGCAGTTATCTCCTCCCCACCTTCATGTCTCTTAAAACAATCGGCAATACTACTCAAATAGTCGTTCAACTGAGCATAAGCATCCTCTGTAATCTGAAATGCTCTGCCACCAAGGTTTACAGTAATAGTCTTTTTCATATTATAGGTCTTTTATTTTTCTATATTTCTTATTTTCTCAACAGTGCCGGCAAGAGAATTCCAGCTATCATTAAGAGCCGACAGCACCTCCTTACCTCTATCAGTAAGTTTGTAATATTTTCTTGGCGGACCATAGGGACTCTCCTGCCATTCATAATCAAGCAGTCCCTCTTTACGTAATCGCGACAACAACGGATAGAGAGTACCCTCAACAACAATCAAGTTTGCTTTCTCAAGTTCCTCTATAATATCCGACGTGTAATAAGGCTTGTCACAAAGGAGCAACATAATACAATACTCCAGCATACCTTTACGCATTTGAGATTTTACATTTTCAACATACATATCCATTCATATATTATATGCAACAATTTGTTTCACCGCAAATATATACACAAATATAATACCTTGCAATACATAGTACTATATTTTTACAAAAAATAATAGATACACCATTGAGGCACATCTATTATTAAGATAGAGATTTATTGATCTTTTAATTTAAAAAACAGGTCTTGATTTATACAAAAAGCCAAAAGAACACTTTTGGCTTTATTAAAGAAATATCCTAATTATTTTAATCACACAAGTTTGTCGTATGCAGTCTTTATCTGTGTAAGAGCCTTTTCAAGCACCGAACGTGGACAACCAAGATTCATACGCATGAAGCCCGAGCCACCCTCACCAAACATAGCACCATCATTCATACCCACCTTTGCTTCGCGGATAAAGAATTCAATAAGGCTGTCATGAGGCAATCCCAATGAACGAGCATCAAGGAAAACAAGATATGAAGCCTGAGGACGTATCATACCCATCTTGGGCATATTTTCCTTTAGATACTGCTCCATATAATCAATATTCGCCTCCACATATTCAAGCATCTGTTCAAGCCACTCATCACCCTCATTATAAGCTGTAGCAACAGGACCTGTAGCAAAAACGTGTGCAGTATCAAGTTCACTCTTTCTAAGGAAAGCATGATACTTTTGACGTATCTCCTCATTTTGGATAATATGATAAGAGCTCTTCAAACCGGCAATGTTGAATGTCTTGCTCGCAGCCATGAATGTAATGCAAATATCCTTTGCAGCAGCACAAGATTCTGCAAAAGGAATATGCTTATAGCCTTTCAAAGCCATGTCGCAATGAATCTCATCACTGATAACAAGAACATTATTCTTTACACATATTTCGCACATGCGTACAAGTTCCTCACGAGTCCACACTCTACCACCGGGATTATGAGGATTACACAACAAAAAGACCTTACAACCTTTGATTTTCTCTTCAAAATCGGTAAAATCAATCTCAAACTGACCATTCACCAATTTCAAAGCCGAAGTAACAAGAGTACGCTCAAGATCATGAGTTACATGATGATATGGGTGATATACAGGAGGTTGAATAAGCACCTTGTCACCTACATTGGTAAAACACTGCAATGCAAATGATATTGCAGGAACTATACCGCCAACAAAACCTATTTCGTCGGCCTCTACCGTCCAACCATAATGACGTGATACCCAGCTCTGTATTGCAGGCTTCCAACGCTTGCAGCAATAAGTGTAGCCGAGTACCTCATGATCCATTCTCTTACGAATAGCATCAACAATGAACGAAGGAGTTCTAAAATCCATATCGGCAATCCACATAGGAAGAATCTCCTCTGTACCAAAAATCTCTTTTACGTTATCATACTTCAAACAATCAGTATGTTTGCGTGGTACGATTTCATCAAAATTGTATTTCATAGTGTCTATAATATTTCAATCCTTTTACCTTCGTTATCATAATGCAGATTTTCATCATTGACAAAACGGCCAATAACACCACTCTTTGAGAGTTCATCAACCGTTCCTTCATGCATTATACCCGATGATATTATCCAAAGTTTATCGGCAAGACGCACTGCAAGTTCCACATCATGCGTTGATACGAGTATCGCCTTACCGGTTTCTGTTGCAAGCCTCTTGAACAGTTTAAAAAGTGCCACCTTGCTCTGAAAATCAAGAAAAGCGGTAGGTTCATCAAAGAACATCAACGGAGTCTCCTGAGCAAGAGCTTTAGCAATCATACATTTCTGCCTCTCGCCATCACTCAACGTATTTACTTTTCTGTCGGCAAATCCATCAACCCCCATCACCACCATAGCCTTTTCAACAATATTATCATCATTACTTGTCAAATGACCGAATATGTTTGTATATGGTGTCCGCCCGAGTGCTACAAGTTCACGCACCGTGAGCGAAAGGTTCATACCGTCGGTAAGCACAATTGATGCTTGCCTTGCTACCTCTGCCGGTGACATTCCGCTCACTGCACCACAAGGATAATGAACCTCGCCCGACAACGGTTTTTGGAAAGCCGTCAATGTACGCAGGAGAGTCGATTTGCCGGCACCATTACGCCCCACAAGAGCCACCACCTCACCACCATAAAGTTCAGCGTTTACTCCGCCTACAATAACAGAACAACCTTGACGATTCTTGTAACCGGCATCAAGATTCTCTATTCTAAGCAATGGTTCAGGCATAACAGAGGGAAACGACAATTGCCACCAAAAATCTATTCAACCTTATTTATACTGCATCCACTCATTGAGCTGCTCAAGTATCTCGTCACGCATTTCTGCAGGCATATTCAAGATACGTGCTCTGTGACTACCACCGGGCTGAATGTAAACCTTAACATTCTTCTTGTTACGGTCACGCATCCAAGTAATACCGCTTGCAGTCCAAGGATCCACCTCTCCATAGATAAGCAACATCTTAGGATCATTCTCGGTATAATAGTCAGTAGCAAAACGATAGCTGCTGTCGTCAAACTTAACATCGGCAAACTCCTCGGGAAGAAGAACACGCTTCAAATAACCCTCAACATCCTCTGCGTTCACATACTTGTGGAAAGGCTCTACATTGTAGCCATAATAACCGAAATCCTTTACAGCCTGAACAAAGAAAGACTCTATGCTGCTACCCATTGCAAAATAGTCGGGACCGCACATTTTAACGAAATAATCGAAAAGAACCTTGTCGTCTGAATCAAGAGCCGGTATTGTATTTGTCGGAGTGCCCCACTGCCACATAGAGAACTGGTATTCGAGTACCAAAAGGTCATAAATATTTGATGTGGGAACACGGAACACAAGATTATTCTCCAAGCAATACGCATCGAACATAGGCATAAGACGCTCCTTACGCTCAAAAAGTTCTGTCTGCAAGTTACGTATTGCATCACGGTCGGCCTTTGTTGCCACACGCTCAAGGAACGACTCATGACGGCCATCCTCAACCGCACCACTCAAAGGACCTACATAAGGAACAGAGACATCAAGATCCTCGGGGAAATAAGCACGGAAGTAAATTGATGTCGAACCACCTTTACTAATGCCTGTAGAAGCCCATTTTGCTCCATAGTAAGGCTTGAACGAAGTAACGATATTATGATAGTCTGTCATTGAGTTCTTAACAGTACGATACTCCCAGTTGCATGGTTCAGGCATTGAACCTGAGAAATAACGATACTCCACAAAGAGCATGTTTGCATCCATTATCTTTGTAAGTTCTTCCATGTATTTGGGAGCCGAGAAAGCATAGTCACCACCGTAACCCTCGGTAACAAGAACCACAGGACGGTCAAAACCTCTGTGACCAAGCATCACACGCTGCTCAAAAGAACCTGCAGCAGGATTCTCTGGATCGAGCAGCTGCTCTATCTTCAGCATATAATACTGGCGAGTAGTGTCAGCCTTCTCAATTTTCTCAAAACTCTTTACAGCTTCAATGCCTTTAAGCATCTTCTCAATCTCATTCACCTGTGCTGTTGCAAAGAGAGCAACAAAAGCAAGTGAGACAAACATAATTATTCTTTTCATTTTTGTAAATATTTTCAATATTTTACAAAAGTAATACATCTTGTTTGCACTACAAAACACAAACGAAAAAAAGACCCGAATTCGGGTCTTTTTTTCGTTTGTACATATAAAGCCTATTACTTGTAAGCAGGTTCAAGGTTGTTACGCTCGATATCCTTAAAGTAGTTTACTGTACCCACCTTCAACTCAGCTGTAGCAGCGTCATCACATACAATGATACCGCTCTGGTGCATCTGGAGAACGCTGATTGTCCACATCTGTGTGATGTTGCCCTCAACCGCGTGATAAAGAGCCTGAGCCTTGTTGTGACCGTTCACGAGGATAAGAACCTCTTTTGCATCCATAACAGTACCAACACCAACAGTAACCGCGGTCTTAGGCACCTTATTGATATCGTTGTCAAAGAAACGTGAGTTAGCAATGATAGTATCAGTTGTCAAAGTCTTGATACGTGTACGTGAAGCGAGTGAAGAACCCGGTTCGTTGAACGCGATGTGACCGTCAGGACCGATACCGCCGAGGAACAAGTCAATACCACCGTAAGACTTAATCTTAGCCTCATAACGTGCACACTCTGCAACGAGATCCTCGGCATTACCGTTAAGGATGTTTACATTCTCCTTCTTTACGTCAACGTGGCTGAAGAAGTTATTCCACATGAATGAGTGGTAGCTCTCGGGGTGCTCCTCGGGAAGACCAACATACTCGTCCATATTGAATGTAACAACATTCTGGAAACTTACAATACCCTTGTTGTAAAGGTTGATAAGCTCCTTGTAAGTACCAAGAGGAGTACCACCGGTAGGAAGACCAAGAACGAAAGGTCTCTCAGCAGTAGGTTTGAACTCATTGATTTTCTTTGCTACATAAGATGCAGCCCAGCAAGAAAGTTGCTGATAGTTAGGTTGAATAATTAAACGCATAGTTTTTAAAATTTATAGTTTCCTTTAGTTTGTAATTTATCAAATTGCGAATCACATTTTATCAATCGTGGGACACTCTTTGCAACTCCGTTCACAACAGTATCCATTGTCACAGCCATTACAAGTGTTCCGTCATAATCATTGAAAAGCATAGCACTACCAACATTCTCAGCGAGCAAAGGTGCTTCATCAACCACCCAAGGACCATTCAACGTTCCTGTTTCGGAATAGACCGTTCCTACTCTTTTTTCGTCCCCCACACGCGAGGTAAACAACATTCCCATCACATCATCACCACAATAGAACAGACAAGGAGCCTCAACTATTGGTGAAAAATTCCTCTCGCCGTTCACCACACTCCCCGACCAAGGAACCTGCGAAGCCGTAAACATTATATATGCCTCGCCCACCCTTCGGGCAAAGTTTTCTGAGAAACGTATTATCTGCACTGCTGCATCACCATTCTGTTCCCCGTCATGACAGTATATCATATAGGCTGCATCAAGATAATCGGTACAGAAAGTAGGATGTACAGCAACCTCTTTTGCATCAAGCAAAACCGCACCGGCATCAATAGTTCTGTATGGGCCGGTAATACTATCGGCAACAAGTGCCACCGATGATTTTTTTACAGCCGACACAGATTCCGGTTCAAATGTAGCCATGTAATAATACCTGTTACCACATTTATGAATCTCAGGCGATGTAACAACCGGATTTTTCCCAATCCAAGAAGCCGTATCCCACCTCAAGATATCATACGGGCCGTTCCATAATGTCAAATCCTTACTCCGCCACATGTAACCGCCATCGGCTACCATGTAATACATATCCGATGAATAGTCGTACCTGATATATGGATTTCTCACATCCATTGTATCAATACAAACAGTATCAACCACACAACCTTCAGGCGGTAAAAGTTCCCATTCTGGAACCACTTTTTCACCTCCCTTACACCCCACAATAAAGAGCAAGAGAGATACCGCAAAAGAAAGTATCGTTACAACCTGTTTCACCTGAAGATACAGTTTTATTTTGTACAATATACACCCTGACAATTACAGTATATATTTGCGTTTACCACAAAGATAATCATTTTTATATTATCAAACCATTTATATGGAAAAAAAACTCAAATATCATTTATTTTATTAAAAAAGAGCATGCAACAACGAATATAAAGACTATTTCACAATAATTGAACCGCAACAAAAAATCCACATTGCTTCAAAAATTGTTTTACCACAAAACAAGTAGCAATATGAAAACAAATGTAATAAAGTCACAGAACAGAAGCATGCTTCGAGTTCTGACAAAAAGAGTTTCCCGAGTTATAACAAAGAGTATATTCCTTATACTTGCAATATTAGTCATTGGCATTCCTGCCGAATCTTATTCCCAGCAAAAGAAGATGACACGCAAGGAAAAAGAGGCTGCATGGCGTGCGTCAAGATTAAAAAAGCGTGCAGCCGAAGAACGGAGTGAATACCGCAGTGACTCCATAGCATTCGCCCAGGCCATAGTGGCCATACGCAACGGATCGTGGGCTTTAGAAGCATCAAATGTAACGCTCAACAACGGTGTGACAAACTTTGTTACCCCAAGCACTAACTACGTATCCATCAACAACGATGTAGCCACCATACAGACCGCCTTCGACAACAGCAACATATACTCCCCCAACGGATTGGGCGGCATAACACTTGAAGGAAGGGTCAGTGGCGAAGAGTTAAGAATGGACAAAGAAGGAAACGTCATATACAACTACAATGTACAGGGTAACAATGTATCGGCAACAGTGAGTATTGTCATCACAGCCCATACCAACCAGGCCACAGCAAATGTCAGTCCCAATTTCAGCAACAACACACTGATGATGAGTGGTTATATATACCCTTACAACTCATCAGGGGTGATAGAGGGGAGCATCAGTTACTGACTGACCAACGACTACCCCACTGTACGGTACAGAGTAACAGCTCCCCTGCCCCTGTTCCGCCCCTTGCCGCCACGGCCACCGAGGCCATTTCCACCTCCTCGCCCCATCCCGCCAAGACCAAGGCCGCAACCCCAAGGACCTCCAGGCTTCAACAGAGGCAATACTCGCCCACCGGGGTTTACAAGATAAGTTTATGGCGAGCATCTGAAATGCTCGCCATAAACTTATTAGCCAATGTACGCAACCAGCACGGCAAAAAGCTGCTCCACAGCCCGAAGGGGCTGTCGGCTTTCCGACTGAGGAGAGGGAGTGCCGCCGGCATTGTCGAAGCAATTCGTCATTTAACAAATTGCTTTTTACCGTTTAAGATGTAAACGCCACGTTTCAGTTCATGAACGTCAACGATACGCAAGCCGTTCAAGTCGTAGATTACAACTTCACCGCTATCTATCAGAACCTGGTCAATACTTGTTTCTATTTTTGTAAATGAACCCTCGACTGTAATATCCTTGGCTGGCATTGTTTCGGGAACCTCGCTCCAGCCGCTGAAGGTGTAGCCCTCGCGTACTGGTTCATCAATCAGAACCACTTCATCACCGTAAGCTACGCTGTCAGTCGCATAAACCTCACCGTCAACCATATATGTAACTGTGTAATAGTTCACAGCAAACGAACCCGTAACAGTTATGTCCTCTGCAAGCATTGTTTCGGGGACCTCGCTCCAGCCACTGAAAGTATAACCTTCGCGTACTGGTTCATCAATGAGAACTATTTCACCACCATAAACAATGCTGTCGGTTGCATAAACCTCACCGTCCAACATATATGTAATAGTGTAATAGTTCACTGCAAACGAGCCTTCGACTGTAATATCCTCGGCTGGCATTGTCGCTGGTATCTCGCTCCAGCCGCTGAAAGTGTAGCCCTCTTTCGTTGGTTCTTCAATAAGAACAATCTCGCTACCGTAAGACACGCTGTCGGTTGCATAGACCTCACCGTCAACCTTATATGTAACTGTGTAATAGTTCACAGCAAATGAACCTTCAACTGTTATGTCCTCTGCGGGCATGGTTGCAGGAAGTTCATTCCAACCGCTGAATGTGTAACCTTTTTTTGCAGGTGTTTCAACTGGAATCGCTGTTCCATATTCCAGTGTATAACTTTTATATATCTCTCCATCAACCTTAAATGTCACTGTAAAGCTATTTTCTACAATATGGAACTTATTCCAAGGAGCTCTGTTTTCAAATGCATATATACGGTCTTTTAAAACATATAAAGAAGCATTATAGTAAACATCATCAGTAAAGATATTTTCGTTTGCTTCAATAGCCTTTATTGAACCCATTATAATCTTATAGATATCATTACAACCAACAAATGCATTATCGCCTATACTCTCTATCGCACTTCCTATATAAAGAGTTTCAACATTACTACAATTCTCAAAAGAGTTATCTCCTATACTTTTAACACTATTAGGAATTTCAACGCTTGCGAGACCGGTGCAACCACTAAATGCTGAAGCACCAATGCTTGTAACAGCATTACCAATTGTTATGCTTGTTAAACCAGAACAGCCATTAAATGCAGAATCACCAATACTCGTAACGCTATTAGGAATTTTAACGCTTGCGAGACCAGTGCAACCGCTAAATGCTGAAGCACCAATGCTTGTAACAGCATTACCAATTGTTATGCTTGTTAAACCAGAACATCCTGAAAATGCAGAATCACCAATACTTGTAACGCTATTAGGAATTTCAACACTTGCGAGACCGGTGCAACCGCTAAATGCTGAAGCACCAATGCTTGTAACAGCATTACCAATTGTTATGCTTGTTAAACCA
>JAGCJL010000013.1 GCA_017647975.1 Bacteroidaceae bacterium
CCTCCCGCGGCATAGCCAACGACGATGCACCTTACTCATTCTCAAACGAAAAGAAATAAAAAAAACCTTGACAATCGTTTGATTATCAAGGTTTTAACTAAGTCGGGATGACTGGATTCGAACCAGCGACCACACGCCCCCCAGACGCGTACTCTAACCGGGCTGAGCTACATCCCGCTCCTTTTTTCGCTTGTTTGCGGTGCAAAGGTATATATTTTTTGTGAAAAACTACAATAATAATTCAATTATTTTTCACCGACCTGCGAAAAACATATAATGTGTTTTTTATCGCACAGAGCCCTTGACACCACAAAAAGCCTTATTCCTTATTTATATAAATATCAATTTTGGTTACGGTCGTTATCGATTAACTGCAACAGACGCTCAATAGCTTCTTCCTCGGGGATATTCTTCTCCACGCACTCTTTACGGCGATAAAGTGATACCTTTCCACGTGCTGCACCCACGTAACCATAATCAGCATCGGCCATTTCGCCCGGACCGTTTACAATACAGCCCATAACGCCAATCTTTAGCCCTTTCAAATGAGATGTTGCAGTTTTTATGCGTGCCAATGTTCCTTGCAGGTCGTACATTGTGCGACCACAACCGGGACATGCGATATATTCCGTTTTGCTTATTCTTGCACGTGTTGCCTGCAATATGCCAAACATTATTGCATTAAGTTCTGTTGCCGATGCAATTGAATCCTCAACCCACAAACCGTCAACGAGACCGTCGATAAGCAACACGCCCAAATCGGCTGCTGCCTTTATACGAAGGCTCTCGACACTCTTCTCGTTATAGAGACGACGTACAATAACCGGTGCATTCACGCCCTCTATCGTCAGTTTATGCACAAGGGCTCTAAGCTCACCAACAGGATTTACGTGAGCCGACGAGGCTACAACTATTATATTGTTAAGCGATTTAATTTTCGCTATATTCTCGGCTGTGAGCGATGCATAATCAAGAGCAACAAATGAGCCGTCAACCGCCGAAGAGATATCGGCAACTCTAACTTCCGATGCAAGAAAATCGGAGGTCACATCAGCGTCATCAACATCACCGCCTATAACAACCGGAACATTTTCACCACCGACAATACCAACTGCATTACTCTTGCGGCGTTGTGGTTCTTCATAATCAAAGTCCGGTGAAAGAACAGCATCTATTGGCTCATGATTCTCACGCAAGGCAATATATTCAGCAAGTTCCTTTGCTACAGGTATCTCGTTTTCGGGAGCCTCGGCAAGCGACACACGCAACGTATCACCAATTCCGTCGGCAAGCAATGCACCAATGCCAACAGCACTCTTTATTCTTCCGTCCTCGGCATCACCGGCCTCGGTAACGCCAAGATGCAAAGGATAGCTTATACCCTCCGATGCCATAACATTAACAAGGCGACGCACTGTTGTTACCATCATAGAGGTGTTGCTTGTCTTTATTGACACAACGACATTATTGAAATTCTCGTCACGACATATACGCAAGAATTCCATACATGATTCCACTACACCTGACGGTGTGTCACCATAACGGCTCATAATGCGGTCACTCAAAGAACCATGATTAACACCCACACGAATTGCCTTGCCCTCGACCTTGCAAAGGTTCAGGAATGAGACAAAACGTTCACGCAGACGCTTCAACTCATCGGCATATTCTGCATCGGTATAATCAATGTGTTTAAAAGTGCGTGCCGAATCGACATAGTTTCCGGGATTCACGCGAACCTTGTCGGCATATTTCGCGGCAGTGTCGGCTACTGCAGCATTAAAATGGACATCGGCAACAAGAGGCACATTACAGCCCATAGCAACAAGACGTTCCTTGATACTGCCAAGATTGACAGCCTCGCGATTTCCTTGTGTAGTGAGACGAACAAGCTCTCCGCCTTTGTTCACAATGCGTAGCACCTGCTCCACACTGCCGTCGGTATCCATTGTACCGGTGTTTGTCATCGACTGCACCCTGATTGGGTTGCCATAGCCGATATTCACACCGCCAACATTAACCACAACCGTTTTGCGACGCTTGCAGTTAAAGAGGTCTGTATCAATTTGTCTTATACTCATATTTCAACTCCTTTAACTCCTCGTTAGCCTTTTCAATCTTTTTCTTGAGATCGTTCTTGTATGCTGTAAGACGCTCGGCGAGTTCGGCATCGGCAAGAGAGAGCATCTCTACCGCCAATATCGCAGCATTTAGAGAGGCATTTACGCCCACTGTAGCCACAGGAATTCCGGGAGGCATTTGTACAATGGCAAGAAGAGCATCCATGCCATCGAGAGTACTGTTTATGGGAACACCAATGACAGGCAAAGTTGTACTTGCTGCAATGACACCGGGAAGGTGTGCAGCCATACCTGCCGCAGCAATTATAATCTTAACACCACGCTCCTTTGCTCCTTTAGAAAAAGCCTCAACAGCCTCGGGAGTACGGTGTGCCGACAAAGCATTCACCTCAAAAGGAACTTTCATCTCGTTAAGAAAATCGGTTGCTTTCTTCATTACAGGAAGATCGGAAGTGCTTCCCATTATTACACTTACTATTGCATTCATATTATTCGTATCTTCTATTGTTAAACTTTATGGACGTTCTTTTATCACACCTTTGCGATAAGCATACAACAGGCGTTCAAGGTCGGCAATCTTTACCATAATGCCACGACCTATATCGGTATCTTTCACTCTTTCGCGTTCACCGACACTCTCCACAATCTTTGTGGTACTCTGGATGTCGGTACCGTTGGTTATAGCCTCCTCGGTTGATGTAAACGGTGCATGCTGCACAAGTTCAAAACCGCGACTGTGATATACAAGGGTGTAGCCGGCAATACCGGTACGGTTATGATATACTTTTGAGAAGCCACCGTCAATGACCATTAGTCGGCCGTCGGCCTTTATTGGTGTCTCACCCTTACCTACACGTACAGGAACGTGACCGTTGATGATGTGACGATGATTACCTTTGACACCAAATTCATCAAGAATACCATCACAGACATCGGCATTGTCGCGAAGAATATAATACCAGCCCTTAGGCTCTTTCTGTACCTCCTTGTCATCAAGCAGATAGCGTTCAAATGTCGCCATCTTAGCCTTGCCAAAGAGTGGAGATTCCGGGCCACACCACAAGTACCAGAAAAAGTCGGCATAACGGTTGCGTGTAGCACTGTCAACATCGTGATCAAAGGCTGTACGTGCCATACGTTCAACCTTCTTCAGGAGTTCCTTACCTTTAACAGGCACCCCGTCAAAGACAACCTCACGCATAGTACCATCCTCGTTAATGGGTACTGCCGCATGGAACATTAGGTTAGAGTTGTAAATAGCGAACATACCGCCACGCATAAGCAGACAGTTCACATGCTGTTGCAAACGCTCGCTACGCACAAATGAGTGACGCAAGCGATCAACAACATCCTGTTCCTCGGGAGTAAGGTCATAAGGGTGTGCAGGATCAAGAGTAGGCCACAGCTTGTCCTTCATCTCATAATCAACACCGTCAATAGTTATGATACCGCGTTCCTTGTCGATAAATTCCATGAGACAACGGTCCATCATATTCCATTCGGGATGCTGCATTGCTATCTGTCCCGATAGTTTGAATTCAATAACCGATATCGCCTTGTGCATCTGTGCTATCAGACGTACATCCTTCTCATTGAAGTTTGTACGCTCCTCATCAACACGTGGGATATAGATTTCGCAAGGGTCATCGGCATACTGTTCCATGGCAAATGTAGCAAGCGGAACCATGTTTATCGCATAGCCATCTTCAAGGGTCTTAGTATTGGCATCACGCAAAGAGAGACGCAACACGCTTGCTATACAGCAAGTGTTTCCGGCAGCAGCTCCCATCCACAAGACATCATGGTTACCCCATGTGATGTCAAGATGATGATACTCGCATAGTGCGTCCATAATCTTGTGAGCACCGGGACCACGATCAAAGATATCGCCAAGGATATGCAAGCGGTCAATGACCAAACGTTGGATAAGATAACAGAGGGCTGTTATAAAGTGGTCGGCACGACCTGTACCGATGATAGTCTCAATGATTACATTGAAATACTCCTGCTTGTTCTGGAAGTCATTAGCCTCGTGCATAAGTTCCTCGATGATATAAGCATACTCCTCTGGGAGGCTCTTACGCACCTTTGAACGGGTATATTTTGACGAGACATCGCGACAAACGACAATAAGCCTATTCAACGAACTCTTGTAATAGCCGTCAAGCTCAATACCCTCTTGTCGTACCCTTTTCAATTTCTGTTCAGGATAATATATGAGAGTACAAAGGTCCTTTTTCTCCTCCTCGGTCATTATTTCACCGAAAAGTTCATTGACCTTACGTTTAATGTTACCCGAAGCATTACGCAATATATGCTGGAAAGCCTCATCCTCACCGTGTAAATCGGCAAGGAAATGTTCTGTAGGCTTTGGCAACTGCAATATAGCCTCAAGGTTTATTATCTCGGTTGTAACACTTGACACGGTTGGAAAATCACGTGCCAGCAAACGCAAATATCTGAGGTCATCCTTAACCTCTTCTATTGTCACATGCGATTTTGACATAGCTTTTATATTTAGTCTTTTACGCAAAAATCATCTTAATACGCCACAAATTACGTATTACCGCAAATTTACTGTTATTTTCTCAAAAAACAACTTTATAAAGAGATAAAAAAGATATCATACATCGCCATTTTGTTTTTTTATACCGGCAAGGCTATGATTTTACATTGAAGAAGTTATTTTCTATGCCCGAAGTTTTTGGAGAAGTACCACACAGGCACTGTGATTATAAAAATAAGAAGCCTACTAACATCACTCTTTTCTCAGCCTTGCAACAGGTATATGCAGTTGTTCGCGATATTTCGCAACAGTGCGACGTGCAACCTTGTAACCTCTCTCGGCAAGCTGTTCCTGAAGTTGCATGTCGGTAAGAGGATTCTTCTTGTTTTCACTATCGACAATCTCACGAATAACACCAAAAAGTTCATACACCGATTGCTCGGTGCCATCGTCAAGTGTAACACCATCGCTGAAGAAATATTTCAACGGAGTGATTGCCCAAGGAGTCTGCACATACTTGCTATTGCTTACACGCGATATTGTTGAGATGTCATAACCGGTGACTGTGGCAATATCTTCAAGAATCATTGGTTTGAGCATAGCCTCATCGCCACCACTAAGAAAGTAAGCTTTCTGTTTTGCCACAATGGCACGCATTGTTGCAAGCATTGTCCGTTCGCGTTGCTGTACAGCCGAAATAAAACCCTGGGCAAGTTCTATCTTCTGCCTGAGGAATTGTGCAGCCTCGCGTTGTTCCCTGTTTCCGCCCTTTGACTGTTCTTCGAGCAACTGTATATACTCGTCGGAAACTTTGAGTTCCGGCACCTGTCCGTTATTTAACGAAACATATACATTACTCTCCTGCACATCAAGAATAAAATCAGGAATTATCTGCTGACGACTGAAACCGACACTCTCACTCATTGATGCTCCGGGACGCGGATTAAGGCGAACAATATCTGCTATTGTCGCACGGCACACCTCTTCGCTCACACCGAGCCTGTCGGCAAGTTGTTCCCAACGCTTCCCTGCAAAATCATCGTAGTAATCGGTAACGATACGTTTATGCAATGCTACATCACGATTCTTGCCACTGCGTTCAAGTTGCAGCAACAGACATTCCTGCAAATTACGGGCTGCAATTCCAGCCGGTTCAAAACGCTGGATTTTCCCAAGCACTGCAAGAAGCGATTCCTCACTGATTACAATATTGTTATAAACGAGCAACTCATCCTCAATCTCGGAGAGAGTCTTACGCAATAGTCCATCTTCGTCGAGTGAACCAATAATATACTCTCCGGCAGCATATTCTTCGGGAGCAAGTTCCAACTCGCCGAGTTGCTCCATCAGAGTATCGCCAAACGACATTACATCGCCCACAGGAATATCATAAGGCACATATCCCGAAGATACCGGAATCTCCTCATTACCGCTATAATCGTCATCACTGTCCGACATAAAATCATCCATACCGCTACCATCTACGGTATCGCCGGTAGAGACATCATCATGCTCCACCGGTTCAAGAGCGGGATTATCCATTATCTCACCATGGACGCGATCCTCAATCTCAAGCGTAGTCAACTCCAGAAGCTGTACCGCCAACAACTGTTGTGGCGATAGTGTCTGAAGCAGCAACTGCTCTTGATGCTGTATCTGTATATTGGAGTTGTCGGACATAAACTATTTATAAAATCAATATTTAAAACTGCTGCCGCCAAGGAATTCACGCACAACCGATGTCGGTGGCAGTTCTTCGTCGGACAAAGGTACAACATATTCCAATAAGTGCAAAAGCCTACGTGCCTCGGAATACTCTTTTATATTCTGCGGAACTGCTCTGAGTATAGGTTCGGCATGGGTTTTCAACACCGCAAGTTCATAGAAGAGCGATGAATTGAACATAACATCGGCATTCTCCTGATAGGGAAAAATCCATTTTTCCTCACCTGCACGCACATCGGGCCAACGCTGAATGGTCTCAATGGCCGAGTAGCCGCGATATTTGGCATCTCGTAGCATACGACGCAACAGACGATTATCTGATGTTGATATATAGTTGTGATAATCAAGTTTTATCGATGTCAATGCCGATACATAAACACGATACTTCTCTTCATCGGGTATCTGTTCGGTTAGCATGGGGTTAAGAGCGTGTGTACCCTCTATCACAAGCACCATCTGCGGTGTCAGTTTCAGACGGTTACCGTTATACTCGCGTTCGCCCTTTATAAAATTATAGTATGGCAATTCCACCTCTTCGCCAGCAAGAATTTTCGTCAGCGTTGCGTTGAAATAGGGCAGGTCTATTGAATATATCGACTCGAAATCATAATCACCGTCGGCTTTTCGCGGTGTCATGGTGCGGTTCACAAAAAAGTCATCGAGTGATATCGCATAAGGTTTAAGGCCACAAGCCAGCAACTGCACACCAAGACGTTTGCTAAAAGTAGTCTTTCCCGATGATGACGGACCTGCAATAAGAACCACGCGAGAACCTTTCTCGAATATAGTATCGGCAATACGCGACAACAAGCGTTCCTGCAACACCTCGGATACATTTACAAGATCCACTCCATAGCCGGCACGCACACCCTTGTTAAAGTCACCGACTGTCTCAACACCCATCTTCTGATGCCACTGCAAACGTTCCTCAAAAAGTTCCTGCAGTTTATCCTGTGGCACTTTATCCTCAAGTTCCGTAGGACGTTCCCTGTTAGGTACACGTATGAGCACACCGTCGGCAAAGCGTTCTATTTCAAACAGTTTTATATAGCCTGTACTTGGAGCAAGACCATGATAATAGCTATCAATATAACCGTCAAGTTCATAGAAACTTGTATAAAGACGATCGTATGTTTCAAGAAGACAAGCCTTATCCTCGCGTCCTACGCTACGGAACAGTTCTATTGCCTCATTCACATGGCATTCAATGCGTTTGAAAGGGATATCGGCATTGACAATCCTGTGCATCTTATCCCTGACAATAGAGAGTTGCTCCTCGGTCAAAGGGTGATCCATGCGACAATAATAGCCTTTTGATATAGCGTTCTCAAAGCGGACCACCTCGCCCGGAAAGAGCTCGTTCATGGCTTTCATGAAAATGAATGTCAATGAACGTACATACATACGCATACCGTCATTGGTTGTGAGGTCGATAAACTCCACATCTTTATGATTATAAAGGCGGTGAGCAAGGCTTTCGGTTTCATTGTTTACTCTTGCAGCAATAACGCCGTAAGGCATATCAATTCCAAAACCATCATAAGCCTCCCTCAAAGAGATTCCCTTGGGGAATTCCTTGGTTGTGCCGGTGTTGATACAATAGATACGTAGCATAGAATTTTTATATTACATATATGCGAAGATAAGAACAATTTGCTTTCGGCAAATAACAAAATGACATTTTTCACTATTTTTATAATTATTCACAATTATAAACTTGACATTGCCGAACATTGTATTACATTTGCAATATACGGTTACAAAAAATCCCAGCCTATGGAGAAGATGGCACAATATATCAAAAGTATTGAGATAGACTCTTTGTGGAGCAATCGCAAGCATATCTATTGGAAACTGCGTCCCGATGTAAACATTCTCAGTGGCAGCAACGGTGTGGGCAAGAGTACTATCATCAACCGTTCGGCAAAGCACCTTAAGGTGATACGCAACGGCATGATAACAAGCACCCCCGAGGACGGAGTTCACATCAAGTTCTACCCCGAAGAAGCAACAGGAATCCATTTTGATGTAATCAGCAGTATCGACCGCCCGATATTGAGCAGCGATATGCTCGAAAAGATTTCGGGTGCCGACATACGTACCGAACTCGATTGGCAACTTTACAACCTGCAACGCCGCTATCTTAACTATCAGGTAAATATAGGAAACAAAATCATCAAGTTGCTCACTTCGGGCAACCCCGACGACCAACGCCTTGCTACCGAGCTCACAAAGCCCAGACAACAGTTCCAAGACCTCATAGACGAACTGTTCGCACCCACCGCAAAGACAATAGTCCGCGACAGCAACGAGATATTCTTCAACCAATACGGAGAGACTATTGCACCCTACATGCTATCCTCGGGCGAGAAGCAAATGTTAGTAATACTGCTCACAGCACTTGTACAGGAGAACCGCCCCGGAGTAATGCTTATGGACGAACCGGAGATTTCTCTGCACATAGAGTGGCAGCAACGACTTATAAGCCTTGTACGCACATTAAATCCCAATACACAGATAATACTCTGCACCCATTCACCGGCTATAATCATGGACGGTTGGATGGATGCCGTTACAGAGATTGAGGATATTGTGACAAAATAACCACAAAGGACACAGGAGACCGTGCCCACAACAACTGATGAGATATGAAAAAACTTACCGAATATCTCAACTCCAGGTTCATTGAAGCGGCAAACTCTTTACGACCAAAGAGAGCCAAGCACCGCATCATAGCATACGTCGAAAGCTATGATGACATCTCATTCTGGCGTTCTGTACTCGACGATTACGAAAACGACAAATACCACTTTGAAATACTTCTCCCGGCACGTACCAACCTTACCAAAGGTAAGAAACGTGCCATGATGAACATGCTCGGCAATGCATACGGACGCAACATGATTGCCTGCGTAGATAGCGATTACGATTATCTATTACAGGGAGCAACACCAACATCACGTCAGCTGATAGAGAACAAATATATCCTGCACACCTATGCATACGCAATAGAAAACCTGCGTTGCAATGCCGACAGCCTTAAACAGATATGTGTTCTCTGCACCCTCAACGATGCAAATGTGATAGATTTCAAGGAATACATGAAGTTGTATTCACAAATTTGCTTCCCACTCTTTGTGTGGAACATACTGCTATACCGCAAACAGGACACACGCACAATGAGCATGCTCAAGTTCTGTGAGATTGTACGCATTACATCGTTCAGCATAGGCAACCCGGCCTACTCCCTGCAACAGCTCAGCCGTCGCGTAGAGCACCACATAGCCCTGCTTGAAAAAGAGTTCCCGCAATTTATGGCAGAATATACGGAACTGAAAGAAGAGATAATAAAGTTAGGGGTAATACCCGAAGAGACCTATTTCTACATTCAAGGACACCATATAATGAACAATGTGGTACTTAGAATCCTCTCGCCCATTTGCCGACACCTGAGAAGCAAACGCGAAGAGGAGATAGAACGCTTAGCATATCACAGACAACAGTATCACAATGAACTATCGTCGTACCGCAACAGCCAGTGCGACATTGCATTGATGCTCAGCAAGAACACCGACTACAGGGAGACGCCGCCCTACCGACGTCTGAAAGCCGACATAGAGCAACTGCTAAGACAAATAACGGGGTAAACAGCATATCAATCCCATTGTGCTTCCCAGTCAAGGATGTTTTCCCACACTTCGAGCAACGCATTCTCCACATTGTGCAGTGACTGTACACCCAAACGGTTTATGGGTAACCGTTCGCCCTCTTTGTTGCAGACATGCCATTCACCGTTTACCTTTACAACACCCATGCATAGTTTACTCGACTCCATTTCTTCAACCTCATAGCCACTGGTCTTTATATCCCTTACTCCCTCAAAACTGTCGGGAACATGCAGTTGATTGGCAATCTGTTTCTTGACAATATCGGCACACAGCCCAACGATGCCGGTACGCATGGTGCCAACATCGTTGGCACCTTTTTTTGCCGAAAACTCATCAAGAGCCGCACGCAATATCTCTATCTCTTTTATCAGTTGGCTGTTACTCATCTCTTTTCCGTTTTTTTGTTAATGAATTCAGCAAAAGTATTGCCACAATCTTTGGTTTTTACTAAATCCTGTTTTTCCTCGTTCCACTCCGCCTCGACCGTTAAGCCTAAAAGGGATTGCTTTTCCTCCTGGCTCATTTCGCTCAGTTTGCGGCCCTTGCTGATGAACTCTTTGGCGTCGAGCATATATTTGTTTATGCCAATGGTTATGAAGCTGATTTCGTCGCCGGTTTTGGGATTTACGAGGATTTTGCCTTTGTACTCCTTAAGGTCGTATTTGTCCCTGCTGCTGAATGTGATGTTGTTGCCATTGCGTTCCTTTACGCTGAAC
>JAGCJL010000014.1 GCA_017647975.1 Bacteroidaceae bacterium
ACGTTGTGCCGGTGCAGTCTGTTTGTAGTTGCCCATAGTCCAGCATAGGCGTTCAAGACGTTCTTGGAAATTCATTACGCGAAGAGGTGAGTCATCGGGAATAGCAGGGATATCTTCGCATTCAATTTGCATTTCGGGCAACAAAACATCTTCAGGGTTTATCTGTACTACCATACCCGAGTTGCTCCAAGCTCCGCCGCGATGTGACGGTGACATGCCGTTGACAAGCAATTCTTTCTCAGCCGATGCCGAAGGTATGACAACACCGCCCGGACACATGCAGAAACTGTAAACTCCGCGTCCATCGACTTGTGTCGTAAAACTGTACTCTGCTGCCGGAAGGTATTTCCCTCTGCCATGAGGGGAGTGATACTGTATGCTGTCGATAAGTTGCGAGGGGTGTTCAAGTCTGACACCTACTGCAAATCCTTTTGCTTCTAAGGCTACATTGTTATTGTGCAACAGGCGATAGACATCTTTTGCCGAGTGTCCAGTTGCAAGGATTACAGCATCGGCAAGAATTTCTCCGTTTGATGTGCGGATACCATATACACGGTTGTTCTTTATAATGACCTCCTCCATACGTGTTTCAAAACGGACTTCTCCTCCACACTCAATAATGGTGTTGCGAATATTCTCTATCACGCGTGGTAGCTTGTCTGTTCCAATATGTGGATGTGCATCGGCAAGAATAGTAGGGCTTGCACCATGCTGGCAAAAAATATTCAAAATTCCTTCGATGCTTCCGCGTTTCTTGCTTCTTGTGTAGAGCTTTCCGTCGGAATAGGCACCGGCACCTCCCTCGCCAAAACAGTAGTTTGACTCGGGATTAACCTTATGTGTGCGTGAAATGTTTGCCAAATCGACCTTGCGTGTACGTACATCTTTGCCTCGTTCAACAACGATAGGACGCAGCCCGTTCTCAATGAGTTTTAATGCAGCGAACAAGCCGGCCGGGCCTGCTCCAACAACAATTACCGGCTTCTTTCCTTCAACATTTCCATATTCACGTTTTATAAATTCATCGGTTGTAGGAATTTCATTTACGTAAACTCTTACCATGAGGTTTACAAAAATTGTGCGTTGACGTGCGTCAATACTGCGTCGCAATACACGTACTGCATTTATTGTGCGTATATCAAAGCCTTTTTCCTGAGCGATGTGTCTTGTTAAAGACTGCTCGTTGGCTGCAATGTGTGGTTGTACTCTTAGCTGAAATTCGTGTGTCATGGTTTATCCGAATATTAAACGGAAAGCGTCTTCTACTTTTGTAACCGGCAAAACCTCAATGTCGAAACGCGAGGTGTCAAGACGCTTTGTATTGCTTTTTGGTACAATAATTTGCTTAAATCCTAATTTTGCCGCTTCGGAGATTCGTTGCTCTATACGGTTTACGGGGCGTATCTCTCCCGACAAACCAACTTCTCCGGCCATGCAGATAGTTGGCTCTATCTCCACATCCATATTGCTTGAAAGGATGGCACTTATAACCGAAAGGTCTATCGCCGGGTCATTTACACGTAAACCTCCGGCAATGTTCAGATAGACATCTTTCTGTGCCAGTTTGAAACCTACACGCTTTTCAAGTACTGCAAGCAACATATTCATACGACGGCTGTCAAAACCGGTTGCCGAACGTTGCGGAGTACCATAAGCCGCTGTGCTTACAAGTGCTTGTGCCTCGATAAGGAATGGACTGACACCCTCTATTGCCGAAGCAATGGCTACACCACTCATTCCTTTGTGGCGGTCGCTTAGTAGCAGTTCCGAGGGGTTGGTCACCTGACGCAATCCCTCGCGACGCATCTCGTAGATGCCAAGTTCGGCGGTGCTTCCAAAACGGTTCTTGATAGAACGCAGTACGCGGTACATATAGTGTTGGTCTCCTTCAAACTGAATGACAACATCTACAATGTGCTCAAGTATTTTTGGACCGGCAAGTGTGCCGTCTTTTGTTATGTGTCCTATAAGTATGACAGGAATATTGTTCTCTTTGGCATACTTCAGGAGCATTGCGGTACATTCACGAACTTGCGACATGCTTCCGGGTGAAGAATCGACAAGTTCGCTGCACATTGTTTGTATTGAGTCAACAACAAGCAACTCGGGCTTTACGTTCTTTATATGTGTGAATATTGTTTCGAGTTGTGTCTCGCAAAGAAGGTGGCAATTGCTTTTTTTGTGCTCCAAACGGTCGGCACGTAGCTTGATCTGTTGTACACTCTCCTCTCCCGATACGTATAAAACCTTTCGTTCTGGCATGCCGAGTATGGTCTGCAATACAAGTGTTGATTTACCAATACCGGGTTCTCCACCGAGTAGCACAAGAGAGCCGGGAACAAGTCCGCCACCAAGAACACGGTTCAACTCGCCGTCGTGCATGTCAATGCGTGGTTGTGCATCGGCCGAGACATCATCAATGAGTATTGGGGCAGAACCGTCTTTCTCGCTGAAAGAGGTTGTGCGTGTCACAGATGAGGCTCTTACAGTCTTTTCAACAAAAGAGTTCCAAGCACCGCATGCAGGGCATTTGCCCGCCCATTTGGGCGATTCATAACCGCACTCATTACAGAGAAATATGCTTTTTTCTTTAGCCATTTTCTATTACATTATAGGGAACCAAATAAAGACCGCTACGTCCCATAGTGCATGTGATATTATTATCGCAGTGAATTTCTCAGGGAATAGTCTGTATAGCAATCCCCATGCTGCTCCTGCTACAAGGGCTGCCATTGTTAGCATAAAATTGCATGAACCGGCGTGAACAAGTGCGTATATGGCTGTTGTAACAATAAAGCCCATGTTCGCATTCCAGCGACGCGAAAGGTTCTCTTGTATATAACCTCGCCAGAAAATCTCCTCGGCAGGGCCAATGAGAAAAAGCATCAGTACTGTAAGTAGCCATGGTGATTCTCCATCTTTCATACCGTATATGGTATCTACCTGCGGACGGGCAAAATCAAACATCATCTGTGATAATTTGTCACCAATCCAAAATATTCCCCAGAGTGCAATGGCAATACTGACACCCAATATTATCTGTGAGGGTGTGAAATGAAGCCTCTTCCACCAGCCGGGGTTGAAGAGTGTGGCAAATCCCGAAAGCAGACAAGCCGAACCGGTCATCATCCACCAAAAATTTATATGCGAAGCTGTCCATGGACTGAACATTACAGTCCATAGTACCGTAGCCAATAGTATTGTGAAAATAAGCCGTTTCATAGAATAGACTCTATCAATACGGAAATTAACATTGAAAGTGAAAGAAGTAAACTGAACATCAATTGCAGTTTGGCGGTATTCTCATCTACTCCTATAACGGCTTTCAGGCCTTCGGTGGGGAGTTTAAGCATTGCTCGGCAATTATCAATAGCCGGTTTTAAGGCTATAAGAACGATAACTGCTACTACAGGCATGGCTTTGCAAAGGATTGCAACAATGACTGTAATGAATGGCAATATCAGTTCAGCAATATATATGTAAACCGATGCACGCTTACCTATAAGCATTGCAAAGGTCTTGATACCGGCACGAGTATCATGTTCAATGTCGCGGGCGTTGTTTACATGCAGAATACCTACAGTGATGAGGCCAATGGGCAAAACAAGCCATAATGCTTTTTCAACTATGCTGCCTGTCGCAACATATGATGTTCCAAGAATGGGGAGCACTGAATATGTCAAGAAAATATCCAGGTCGCCTAAAGCATGGTATTTCAGTTGTGGATAGAGTAGTGTCAAAGCACATCCGGCTAATCCGAAATATAAAGTTGGCAATCCTGTGCAGAATGTTAATGCAAGTCCTGACACTACAGCTAAAACGAGCAGGCAGATTGCTAAATTTTTTATTTCTTTTGGTTGGAATTCACCGCTTGTTATGGAAGTTCCACCAACCGTGTCCTCGCGGTCAACACCTTTTTTGAAGTCAAAATAATCGCTCCATGTATTGCCGGCAGCGTGAAATACAATTATTGTAACCAAAGTCCATAGACCTATGAGCCAATTTATTGATTCTCCGTTCCAAAAAAGGTAAGCCAATGTTGCTACCACGGGCATGGTCGATGCAGGGAAAGACCATGGTCGTGTAGCAAGAAACCATGCAGTAAAAGTGTGATGTTTATTTTTCATAATATTCTAAATTTATTACAAGATACAAATTTATATAAAAAACAATGAGATAAAAACAGATTCCGTTTTTTTCTTTATAATGTGGAACTTGTTGTATGAAACAGTGCTGGATTTTTGAGCTCGTTTAACTATTTTACAAAATAAACTTAAAACAACTTTTATTTCTGCAATAAATGTATTAAACTCGCGTTGTAAATATATAAATCACGATTCTTTTGCAGTTGTATAATCGCGGATGTTATGAATAGCAATAATTATTGTATAATTATGGCCGGTGGCCAAGGTACAAGATTGTGGCCAATGAGCCGCAAGGCTTATCCTAAACAGTTTCAGGATCTATTGGGTTGTGGCAGGACTTTGTTGCAGCTTACTTACGACCGCTTCAGTCGCATAGTACCACCAGAGAATATTATAATATCTACTCATGTCGATTATACCTCTATCATCAGTGAGCAACTACCCGAGGTCCCCGAGAACCATGTAATACATGAACCTGCATTCCGTGGTACTGCACCGAGCATAACAAATTTGGCATTCTTTATCCGCATGCTGAATCCAAATGCAAATATCGTTGTGGCACAGAGTGACCAATTGGTTCTTGACGAGGAAAAGTTCGCCGATGTGGTAAGCCGTAGTCTTGATTTTGTGTCCGAAAACGACAAATTAGTTGTGGTTGGTATAAAGCCTACATGTCCCGAAACACGTTATGGATATGTGCAGGCCGAAGGTGAACCTGAAAGGAATTCGTTTTATAAAGTCCGTACATTTACCGAGAAGCCGGCTATTGATTTTGCACGCATATTCATGGAGAGCGGTGAGTTCTATTGGAACTCAGGTATATATATATGGAATGTAAATGTCATTCTTGATGCAATGTCAAAGTGTCTTCCGGAGATGACCAAGGTGCTTGATGATATCTATCGAGAGTTTCCTGACCGTATGGCGAGACGAAAAAGGGGATATGAAATTTATACTTCGTTCCCAAATGTCTCTGTGGAGCTAAGCGTTATTGAAAAAGTTGAGAATGTATATGTTGCTGTAGGTGAATTTGGATGGGCCGACATAGGAACGTGGGATACGCTTTACAGTTCGTTGCCAAAAGATAAAGATGATAATGTGATTGTTGCCGGCGGTTCACTCCTTTATGATTGTAAGGATAATATGGTCGTGTTGCCCAAAAATAAAAAACTGGTTTTGCAAGGTGTTGATGATCTGTTGGTTGTTGATGGCGATGATGTGCTGATGATTTGTAAAAAGAAAAATGAACATGATATACGCAAATTCCTGAATGATGCCAAGATGAAACTTGGAGAGGAAATGGCGTAAAACGATTGTGGTGCAAATAACAAACGGTTTTGTTGTCTTGCATCACTTTTTTTTGTTACTTTGCAAAAGATTTTTGTATTGCCAAGGCCTTTGCTTCTTGAATGGTTGAGTTTGTTCTCTTATCCATTTGTGGCATAGGAATAAGCAATGTGTGAATAGGGTATGTGTCCCTAACTTTTTTTTGACAGTTTTATGAAAGATTTTCAAATGATTGCAAAGACCTTCCAGGGGTTAGAGGAAGTCTTGGCAAAAGAGCTGATGGCTCTGGGTGCTAATAATGTGCAGTTGGGACGACGTATGGTGTCGTTTACCGGTGATAAGGCGTTGATGTACAAAGCCAATTTCCATCTTAGAACTGCGGTGAGAATTCTTAAGCCGATAATGCATTTTAGGGCTTCTACCGCCGATGAGGTTTATGAGGCTGTCAAATCTATCGATTGGGAACAGTATCTTGATTGCAACTCTACATTTTCGGTAGATGCTGTGGTTTATAGCGATGTGTTCCGTCACTCTAAATTTGTTTCGTACAGAGTGAAGGATGCCATTGCTGATTATTTCAATGAAAAATATGACCGACGTCCATCGGTGCGTATAAATAATCCGGACCTAGTGTTCCACATTCATATTGCTGGCGAGGAATGTACTTTGGCATTCGATAGTTCCGGTGAATCTTTGCATCGTCGCGGCTATCGCGTAGAGACAGGCTCGGCGCCTATAAACGAGGTTCTTGCAGCCGGTATGATTATGCTTTCCGGATGGAATGGAGAATGTGACTTTATTGATCCTATGTGTGGTTCGGGTACGTTGCTTATTGAGGCTGCATTGATTGCACGTAATATCGCTCCGGGTGTGTTCCGTCAGGGATATGCTTTTGAGAAATGGAAGGATTTCGACAGTGACCTCTTCAAGTCTATTTATGATGACGACTCTGCAGAACGAGAATTCAAACATAAAATTTATGGTTATGATGTTGACGGCAGAATGGTTGCTTGTGCACGCCGTAATATAAAATCGGCTATGATGGGTGACAGCATAGAGGTTGAATGTCGCGATATCAAGGATTTTGTAGAGCCTGAGAAACGTGCTTTGATGGTAGTGAATCCTCCTTATGGCGAGCGTCTTACTCCTGAGAATCTGTTGCAGGTGTATAAAGAACTCGGCTCTCGTTTGAAACATGCTTTCCAGGGTAATGAGGCTTGGATTATAAGCAGTAACTATGATTGTTTTGATCAAGTAGGTCTTAAAGCGTCGGCACGTGTTCCCTTGCATAACGGTGACCTTGATTGCGAGTTTCGTAAATATGAACTTTTCCAAGGTAAGTATAAGGGATTCCGTGACGAGGGTAATGAGTTGAAGAAAGAATTTGCTCCATTGAAACGTCAGTCGCGTTTGACCGGACTTGACGGTGAGCAGCGTGCTGCAAGAAAAGAGCGTGTAAAGGATACTTTTTCGGGTGACATTGATGATGAGTCAATGCGTCGTAAACGTGAACTTGAGTCTTATTTCAGCAGCTACAGAGGAAAAGGCAGAGAAAAGAGAACGGAGAACAAAGAAGAGGGAAGAGAGAAAAGGGAACAGAGGACTGGTAGAAGAGACGATGCCCGTGGTGAAAGAAAAGAGTTCCGTGGGGAGAAAAAGGAATATCGTGGCGAAAGAAAAGAACAGAGAGGCGGTCGTCAGGCCTTTGCTGGTTCTCGACGTGCTTCGTCGGAGCAGAGAGGTGATAAGAAGGCTCCTCGTGGTGGCTATGGTAATAGAAAGAATGGTAACAGATAATGTTTTGCGTGTCAGCGTGAATCAATAATTTTAAATGGTATGAAAATTTTACTTTTAGGTAGTGGCGGACGCGAACATGCGTTGGCTTGGAAAATCGTTCAGAGTCCAAAGGTCGAGAAACTTTTTATTGCCCCGGGTAATGCGGGTACTAAAGAGGTTGGCGAGAATGTTAATATCAAAGTTTGCGATTTTGATGCTATTGCGGACTTTGTGTTGGCTAATGGTGTTGAAATGGTTGTTGTCGGCCCCGAGGACCCATTGGTAAATGGTGTGTACGACTATTTTAAAGCAGATGATCGTTTGAAAAATATAGCTGTTATTGGCCCAACAAAGGCTGCAGCAGAACTTGAAGGCAGCAAAAGCTTTGCCAAGGATTTTATGCAACGTCATAATATTCCAACAGCTGCATATAAAGCATTTACATCAAATGAAAAAGAAGAGGCGTATCGTTTCCTCGAAGGCTTGAAAGCTCCTTATGTGTTGAAAGCCGATGGACTTTGTGCTGGTAAGGGCGTGTTGATTCTTGATACTCTTGAAGAGGCGAAGAGTTCTCTTGATGAAATGTTTGACGGTATGTTCGGCGATTCATCGGCAACAGTTGTAATAGAGGAGTTCCTTGATGGAATAGAGTGCTCTGTATTTGTGCTTACCGACGGTAAGAACTATGTGATTTTGCCTGAGGCTAAGGATTACAAGCGTATTGGAGAAGGCAATACCGGTCTTAATACTGGTGGTATGGGCTCTATATCTCCAGTTCCATTTGCAACAGCTGAGTGGATGAAGAAGGTTGAGGACAGAATTATCCGTCCAACAGTAAATGGCCTGGTAGAAGATGAATTGCTGTATAAGGGATTCATATTCTTTGGTCTTATAAATGTAGAGGGTGAGCCAATGGTTATCGAGTATAACGTACGTATGGGTGACCCTGAAACAGAATCGGTGATGCTACGTTTGAAGAGTGATATCGTAGAACTCTTTGAAAAGGTCGATGCAGGCACTTTGGCAGGAACAACAGTGGAGTTTGATGAGAGAACTGCTGTTTGTGTGATGCTTGTGTCGGGTGGTTATCCTGAGGAGTATGAGAAGGGCTTTGAAATGACCGGTTTTGAGAATGTGACAAATAGTATTTTGTTCCATGCCGGAACTGCTGAGAAAGATGGTAAGGTGGTTACAGCCGGTGGCCGCGTTATCGCAGCAGTCTCTTATGGCACATCGCGTGCTGAGGCTTTGAAAAAATCTTTTGAAGCTGCTAATGCTATAAATTTTGAAAAGAAATATTTCAGAGGAGATATAGGCTTTGACTTGTAAAAATACACTGCAAGCTCGCTTTGTATCAGGGCGTTTGACTTCTATATGGCTCTTCATTGCATCGCTGTTGGTGTGGGGGCTGGGAGTTCTTCTCGATGCATTCATGGGAACGGAGTTGACTTTTAAAGGATATTTTGTCCCTTTGTCGGTATCGCTTCTCTGCTATATTGTGGCAGCGGTTATTTTAGATACATCATATCTCTTTGAAAGACGCGTACGGTGGCTGTCAGCCATGTTTATGTGGCTGGTGGCCGTCTCGTTTTATATACATGGTACAGCTATGGAGGCTGTTGCCGTTCTTTTGCTTGCAGTTATAGTCTATAAATTATTTGCATGCAAGCAGGGTGAGGATGGCTGTTATGGATTGTTTTCGGTATTTTCTATAGTCGGTTGTACCTCTTTGGTATTTCCGCAAGTGCTGCTGCTTCTGCCGGTCTTTGCACTCTATGGATTATCGGTAATAATGTCGGGAATTAGAGGTGTCTTAGCAGCACTTATAGGCTTCTTTATGCCTCATTTGGTAGTCTCTGGTTTCAATTATCTTTTCCCGGGTGTAATGCCGGATATTCTTTTAGGTAACGAATTAGAATATCTTGCTTCATTTTCAATAGGAATGCCTACATTGTTGCAAATGGTATTGTTTGTACTGCAACTTGTGATGTTGATTCTTTTTACGGCTATCTTCATGAATAGCACCATTCCCGGAAAACGTTATTTGCGTCGTAGGCTTGTATTCTTGATATATCTGAACATATCCCTACTGCTGATGTCATTATTCTATAATGCTGATTTTTCATTATTTTATATGATGTCGCTTCCCTCTGTAGCTGTTATGATGGGATATGTTTTTACTCTTAAGGTAACAAAGCCAATGAATTGGCTCTTTATTATCTTGAATTTTTTGTGGATTTCTTTATTCCCATTTGCTTTATGCTTGAGGCTCTTATAGAATTTTTGAAAGATTATGGTTATTGGGGGATGGGAATCCTTTCATTCCTGTCAGGAACGGTTGTGCCCATAACAAGTGAGGTCTTATTGGTGTTCTTTCTTAATCTTGGATTGAGTGCTGTTGGATTGACGCTTGTTGCAACGCTTGGCAACTCCCTTGGTGGCTTTTCTTGTTTTATGCTGGGGTATCTTACAAATAAGGAAACCGTACAAAGAATCTTTAAAATCTCTGATAGAAGAATGAAAAGAGCCGATGTTATTATACAGAAATATGGATTCTGGGCTGCATCGATTTCTTTCGTGCCTTTTATTGGCGAGGCCTTGCTTGTCGCATTGGGCGTGATGCGTGTTGATAAGTATAAGGTTGTGGCTGTAATGACATTGGGGAAATTTCTGCGTTATGCATTTATAGCATTGTCATATACAGGTCTGGCAGGTTATTTTGGCTTTTGATTTGTTAGTATGAGGCAGAGGCTTTAATGCCTTCGGCTTTCAATAAGGCTAAAATACGATCAAGTTCTTCGTGCGTGGCTTTTTCAAGTCCTGTAACTGGAGTTTCGCGGTCAATGGTGTATATCATGACTTCGCGTGGGGAAATTTTTTTGACAGCCTCTATCCATGGACTTACAAATGTATCTCCGGTGTTATCTACGCTTTTGCCGTTTATGTTTCCTTTAAGAAACATTGTCTGAATGACGGCTTTACCTTTGAATGCCATCATTTTTTCTATTGTAGTTTCGATGTTGTATTCGCCAGCAGGACGATCAACAAGATTGATGTAGTCAATATTTGTTGTGTCAAGTTTTAGAATATTGTTATCCACCTTTGTAAGAGCCTCAAAGACTTTGGGACGAGAAATCAATGTGGCATTAGAGAGTACACTCACTTTTGCCTGTGGACAATATTTGTCACGCAAGGCTATGGTGTCGTCAATGATTTCGTTAAATTGTGGGTGAATGGTTGGTTCTCCATTTCCGGCAAAAGTCAACACGTCGGGAAGCATGTTCTCTTCTTTCATCTCTTTGAGTTTCGCTTCCAATGATGTGTAAACTTCTTTGCGTGTTGGGAGTGGAGTTTTGGTCTTTCTGTCGTTGTTGAAACCACATTCGCAATAAATGCAGTCGAATGTGCATATCTTTCCATCGCGTGGTAAAAGGTTTATTCCAAGCGATATACCAAGCCTGCGGCTTTTTACTGGTCCGAATATAGGTGATGGGTAGATGACGGTTGACATGGCTGTAAAACTTATTTTCTTCCGAAGTCGGCGGGAATCTCTCCCCACTTGTCGGTCTCCCATTTTAACAATTCTGTGCTGAAACTGTTCTCGCGAAGCCACTTCTCGGCACGGTTGATGTATTCAAACAGTTGTTCGCTCTTCTCGTCACGTGGCAACTTTGTCTTGCAGCTCTTCTGCTTTATCCATAGCAGGGCGTTACGACTGTCAGAATATATTGGCAGGTCTATGTTTTTTTGTTTCAACAGAGCCAAACCGTGTACAATGGCTAAAAATTCGCCAATATTGTTGGTGCCGTAAATAGGCCCGAAGTGGAAGATCTCCTCCCCGGTACCTATAAAGACTCCTCGGTATTCCATCATGCCCGGATTGCCACTACATGCGGCATCTACGGCTAATGCATTTTTTATTATATCTCGTTGTGTGGCGTTGGACGGCACGCTGTTTTTTGTGTCACGTCCGATATACTCATGAGCGGGAGATGAGTATGCCCTTTCGGCTTCTTCAAGGGTGCTGAATGCCTTGTACAGTGCTTGTACGCCTGAAATCTGTATTTGGCACTCCTCCCATGAAGAATATATTCCGGGAGTTACTCCCTTCCACACCACATAGTATTTTTTCTTTGCCATCGCAATGCAGAATTACATTCTTTCGGGAACTTCAATACCCAATAGATTCATGGCTGTCTTAACAACCTTACCGACATTGCGTGTGAGCAATACACGGAATGCTTTTGCTGCTTCATTTTCTTCGCGTAAGATGCTGAAGTCGTGGTAGAACTGGTTGTACTCTTTAACAAGTTCGTATGCGTAGTTAGCGATGCCTGATGGAGAATAATCCTTTCCGGCTTCTCTTACAACTGCAGGGAAGTCATTCAGCATACGTATGATAGCACACTCCTTTTCACTGATTGTTTCAGGGGTTGCTTTTGTTATATCGACACCGGCTTCGGCTGCTTTACGTTCTATAGAGCGTGTACGAGCGTATGTGTACTGTATGAAAGGACCGGTGTTGCCATTGAAGTCAATAGATTCTTTGGGGTTAAAGAGCATGTTCTTGCGTGCATCAACCTTTAGCATAAAATATTTGAGAGCACCCAAACCAATAATGCGGTTAATTTCGGCTTTCTCTTCAGTAGACAAGTCATTGAGCTTGCCGCCTAGTTCCTCCGAGGTCTCGCGTGCTGTATTGATCATTTCATCCATGAGGTCGTCGGCGTCAACAACAGTTCCTTCGCGGCTCTTCATCTTACCTTCGGGTAGTTCTCCCATGCCGTAAGAGAAGTGTACAAGGCCTTTACCCCATGAGAAACCGAGCTTGTCGAGCAACAAAGATAATACTTGGAAGTGGTAGTTCTGCTCGTTACCTACTACATAAACCATCTTGTCGATGGGGTAGTCGCGGAAACGAAGCTGTGCTGTACCAATATCCTGTGTCATGTAAACCGATGTTCCGTCGCTACGCAAAAGGAGCTTTTCGTCAAGGCCGTCAGCGGTAAGGTTTGCCCACACTGAATTATCGTCTCTGCGGTAGAAGATGCCTTTTTCAAGGGCACCGAGCACAGTCTCCTTGCCAACGAGGTAGGTGTCGCTCTCGTAATAAATCTTGTCGAAATCAACGCCAAGACGTTTGTAAGTTTTGTCGAATCCTTCGTAAACCCAGTTGTTCATCTTCTCCCACAAAGCACGAACCTCTTTGTCGCCCTGCTCCCATTTTACAAGCATTTCGCGAGCTTCGGCCATCAGTGGTGATGCTGCTTCGGCCTCTTCTTTGCTCATGCCGCCGGCAATAAGTTCGTTAAGCTCAGCCTTGTAGTGCTTGTCAAAAGCAACATAGTAGTCGCCTATGAGGTGGTCACCTTTCTTGCCGCTACTTGCTGGTGTCTCACCGTTGCCCCACTTCTGCCAAGCGAGCATAGACTTACAAATGTGTATTCCGCGGTCATTGACAATATTTGTCTTTACAACTCTGTTGCCGTTTGCCGCGATGATATTTGAAAGGGCATAACCCAAAAGGTTATTACGTATATGACCAAGGTGAAGCGGTTTGTTTGTGTTGGGTGAAGAGTATTCCACCATTACAAGTGGAGAGGCTTCAGTTACGGGTACTGTACCCCATTTGTCGGTCTTGTCTATGCTCTCAAGCAAGCCAACCCAATAAGCCGGTGCAATTGATAAGTTGAGAAAGCCTTTTACCACGTTGAAGGCCGAAACTTCGGGGAGTTGTTGCTTTATAAAATCTCCGATTTCCTGTGCTGTCTCTTCGGGACGTTTCTTTGACAATGCAAGGAAGGGGAATACCACAACGGTGTAGTCACCTTCAAACTCCTTGCGTGTCTTTTGTAGCTGAATTTTCTCAGCGTTGAAATTGGCACCGTAAAGGGTTTTTATAGCCTCTACAACACCGTTTACCAATGTCTGTTCGATGTTCATATTATTATATTTTTTTGATTTTATCTTTTCAAAAGGGCATAATCCCTATTTTATCTGCAAAGTTACTAAATATATGTTGTTTTTTTTACTTAGTAACCTCTTAAAAAATAAAAAATAGTTATAGAATTTTAAAAAATCTGCTTTAATGTTCTTTATGCCACTCAAACTCGTCTGTTTGTATTATCTTTGCATAATGTTTATTTGAAGATTATGAATAGAATTCCGGTAGTAACAAAAAATTTACTTGCAATAAATGTAATAATGTTTCTTGCAACACTTGTTGCCGAAAAGCATGGTGTGAATTTGGACGGTATTTTGGGCTTGCACTTCTATGCGTCAAGCGATTACTATCCGTTTCAACATGTGACTTATATGTTTATGCACAGTGGTGTGGGGCATCTCTTCTTTAATATGTTTGCATTGTATATGTTTGGCCGTACTTTGGAATATGTTTGGGGGCCAAAGCGTTTCTTGATATATTATATTGTTGCAGGAATTGGTGCCGGCATTGTTCAAGAGGTGGTAGGTGCAGTGCGTTGTTTCCCATTGATGAACGAACTCGATCCGCAGGCGTTGGAAATTGTGATGAACGAAGGTGCAGGAGTTTTACGTCAGGGTATGAATTACAGAATGCCGCAGATGGCTGAACTGAATATTGCATTGAACTCGCTGACGGTAGGTGCTTCGGGTGCTATATATGCTATTTTGCTTGGATTTGGTATGTTGTTCCCCAACGAGAGAATGTATATATTCCCAATCCCTGTACCTATAAAAGCTAAATTCTTTGTCATCGGTTATGCTCTTCTTGAACTTTATATGGGCACTGTTGGCGTAGCCGACAGCATAGCACATTTTGCTCACCTCGGCGGCATGTTGTTCGGCTTTATTATGATAAAGATTTGGCGTAATAAAGGAGAGATAGGAGGTCCATATGTTTAAAGATATTATTCAAAAAATCAAGGCGGCAGATATTGTTGGGAAGTTTATATATGCTAACATTATTGTCTATGTTTTTGTCCTTTTAATCGGTGTTTTTTCGGTTTTATTTAACCTTGGGAATGGCGTGAATGGTGTCGTGCGATATTTCGAGTTGCCGTCATCATTGCATCTGTTGCTCCATCGTCCTTGGACATTGATTACTTATATGTTCCTGCATGAGCGTTTCATGCATATACTCTGGAATATGCTGGCTCTTTATTTTTTCGGTCGTGTATTCCTGAACTTCTATTCTGTACGTCATTTTGTGGGGACTTATTTGATGGGTGGTATTTTTGGGGGTATTATATTTGTACTCTCTTATAATCTGTTCCCATATTTTGCATCCGCGGTAAATAATTCTTTCTTGGTTGGTGCTTCGGCATCGGTTTTAGCGGTGGTCGTAGCTTCGGCTGTACGCAGTCCGGAGTATCGGATACAGTTATTCCTGGTAGGGAGTGTGAAGTTGTCAACATTTGCCCTCGTTACGGTGGCAATCTCTGTTCTAATGTTGTCCGGAAATAATGCTGGTGGTAATTTTGCACATATCGGTGGTGCATTTGCCGGTTGGCTTATGGCATATATGCTTAACAAAGGCAAGGATATAACAGATTTTATCAATCGCCCGATTGATTGGTTTGTTACGCTTTTCAATAATAGAAAAAAGAGAAAAAAACAAAAAGGTAAATTTACATATTCATCAACAGGACGTAATACCGATTACGAATATAATGCACGTAAAAAAGCGTCGGAGGCTGAAATAAATAAAATTCTTGAAAAGATAAAATCAGGTGGCTATTCATCATTGACCGAGGCTGAAAAGAAAAAGCTCTTTGAGGCTTCGTCAAAATAAAGTTAGCCGGTTTTTAATAGATTGTACTTGAAACACTCTTTGGTGGTACAGAAACTGCTCCTTAGAGGTGTTTTGAGTACTTTTTTTCTTTATTTATATAATGTTCGTAAGAAAAAATGGGCTCTCGGTTTAAAATTTTGGAAAAAAGCACTATATTTGCACGATTTAATAAAAGCAAACTAAATAAATCACAATAAAATTTAATAAAAATGCAGAACAAAGGATTTGTAAAAGTATTTGCAGCACTGCTAACTTTAGTGTGTTTGTTCTACTTGTCATTCTCTGTTGTTACAGGTTATCATGCCGGTAAGGCAGAAGAGTGCCCACAAGGTAGCAAGCACTACATGGATTCTATGCAGAACAAGAATGTTTGGCTGGGAATCTATTCTTTGAAGGAGTGCCGTGAATTGGAGATTGGTCTTGGTTTGGACCTTAAAGGTGGTATGTATGTAATTATGGAGGTTTCTGTACCTGATATTGTTAAGGCTTTGGCAGGCAATAAGGAGGATGAGGCTTTCAAAACAGCATTGGAAAATGCACGTGTTGCCACAATCAATGGCGGTGATTATATCACAGCTTTCGTGAATGAGTATCATAAAGCAGCTCCAGGTAGTAAGTTGGCTTCTATTTTTGCAACTTACGATTTGAAGGAGAGAATCTCTCAAAGCTCTACCGATGCAGAGGTTGAGTCTGTTATCCGCGAAGAGGTTAAGGCTGCTGTTGACAATTCATACAACGTATTGCGTACTCGTATCGACCGCTTTGGTGTTGTACAGCCTAATATTCAGGCTATTGAGGGTGGTATGGGACGTATCATGATTGAGCTTCCTGGTGTTAAGGAACCTGAGCGTGTTCGTAAGTTGTTGCAGGGTTCTGCAAACTTGGAGTTCTGGGAAACTTATTCAAATGATGAAATCGCAAAGGTTGTTTTCCCTGCACTTGAGGAACTTGATCAAAGAATTGCAAAAGCATCTTCTGATTCTGTAGTATCTCCTTTGATGTCACGTTTGCGTGGTGCATATGGCTCACAGTGTACAGTTGCTGTTGCTCACTACAACGATACTGCAGCTATCAATAATATGCTTGCCAGCGTTGATGCCAAAATGGTTCTTCCACGCGATTTGCGTTTGATGTGGAGCGTTGAGGCTTATGAGGCTGATTCAACAAAGAGCTACTATGAGTTGAATGCAATCAAGTTGACTGAGCGTAACGGTGCAGCTCCTCTTGCAGGTGATGTTATTGCTGACGCAAAAGCCGGCTTTGATAACAATGGTGCTCCATGTGTTGATATGCAGATGAACGTAGAGGGATCAAGAAAATGGGCTACATTGACAAAGAAGAATATCAACCGTTCTATAGCAATTGTTCTTGACGGTTATGTTTATAGTGCTCCTAATGTAATGGGCGAAATCCCCGGTGGTCGTTCACAGATTACTGGTAATTTCACAATTGAAGCTACTCAGGACTTGGCTAACGTGCTTCGTTCTGGTAAGATGGCAGCTCCCGTACGTATTATACAAGAAGAGGTTGTAGGTCCTTCACTTGGTCAGAAGTCTATCGAGCAGGGTATCGTTTCTTTCATTGTTGCGTTTATCCTTCTTATGATTTACATGTGTGCAATCTACGGTGTAATCCCAGGTTCTATCGCTAACCTTGCACTTTTGCTTAACCTATTCTTTACAATGGGTATCTTGGCATCGTTCCAGGCTGCTCTTACAATGTCAGGTATCGCAGGTATAGTTTTGACATTGGGTATGGCTGTCGATGCTAACGTACTTATCTATGAGCGTGCTAAGGAGGAGTTGCGTGGTGGTAAGAATACACGCCTTGCACTTGCTGACGGTTATAAGAACGCATTCTCGGCAATCTTTGACTCTAACTTTACATCAATTATAACAGGTAATATTCTGTTCAACTTCGGTACAGGTCCTATCAAGGGCTTCGCTACAACATTGATTATCGGTCTTCTCTGCTCATTCTTTACAGCAGTGTTCGTTACACGTGTTATCTATGAGCACTTCATGAACAAGGGTAAGTTGCAGAACTTGACATTTACAACCAAGTTCTCGGAGAAGATGATGAGAGATACAAACTTCAACTTCATTGGAATCTCTAAGAAGACATTCATAATTGTTGCTGTTGCTGTTGTTGCAGTTGTTACTTCATTTGCAGTGCGTGGCTTGAGCCAGTCAATCGACTTCACCGGTGGACGTAACTTCGTTGTTCAGTTCGAGAAAGAGGTTGAGCCTGAGACTGTACGCGATTTGTTGAAAGAGAAGATTACCGAGGATAATGTACAGGCAATCGCTCTTGGTACCGATGGTAAAACAATCCGCGTTACAACAAACTATATGATCAATGATACAGCAACTGTTGCCGATGACAAGATTGCACAGTTCCTTTATGATTCATTCATGGAGGGTGGTTTGTTGAGCGAGGGCTTGACATTGGAGACATTCCGCGATTATGACAACCATGCAGGTGGTTCAATCATCAGTTCACAGAAGGTTGGTCCAAGCATGGCTGAAGATATACGTGACAGTGCTATCGTATCGGTTGTTCTTGCTCTTATCGCAATATTCCTTTACATCTTATTCCGTTTTAGAAACGTGGCATACAGTATTGGTTCAATCGTTGCGTTGGGTCTTGATGTGTTGATGATTATTGGTTGCTACTCACTGTTCTACGGTGTATTGCCAATGTCACTTGAGATTGACCAGACATTCATTGGTGCGATTTTGACTGCTATCGGTTACTCAATCAATGACAAGGTGGTTATCTTTGACCGTGTTCGTGAGTTTACACATTTGTATCCAAAACGTGACAAGTTCGATCTTTTCAATACATCATTGAATACAACACTTGCACGTACAATCAATACATCAGTAAGTACCTTGGTAGTATTGCTATGTATCTTCGTTCTTGGTGGCGACAGTATCCGTAGCTTCTCATTTGCAATGATACTTGGTGTAATTTTTGGTACATTGTCATCACTCTTCGTTGCTGCTCCTGTAGCATATAAACTTATGGGTAGAAAGCAGAAGTGATTAACTTATAGGTGAAAACAAAAAAACTGAGCAAGTTCATATGAACTTGCTCAGTTTTTTTGTTTGGTTATATAATCTTATTTACATCCCATTTCAAAAGTCAATTTTCCACCTTTGGCTATATCGCTGTGTTCTATGTATGGTTTGTCATAAGGCTTGCCGTTGAGCTTTACATTTTTGATGTAGATGTTTTCAGGACTGTTATTTATTGTTTCTACAGTAAATGTGCCACCTTCTACTGTGAGTGTTGCTTTGTCAACGATTGGTGAACCAAACCAGTAGCGTCCGCTTGCAGGTTCTACCTGATAGAAACCTATAGCAGACATTATATACCATGCCGACATCTGTCCCATATCCTCATTGCCCGAAAGTCCGTCATAATCATTATGATAAAGCGTATTCATTACTTCGCGTACGCGTTCAGCACTCTTATGTGGCTCGCCCATCATTGCATAAAGATATAATATATGGTGGCTCGGCTCATTTCCATGTGCAAACTGTCCTATCATACCCGAAATGTCTGGTGATGGGTCTCCTTCTATTGTTGATGGTGCAAGGAATAAAGAATCAAGTCGTGCTATACAAGCCTCTCTGCTTTCGAATAGATTCATATATCCTTCAACATCCTGTGGTACAAGCCATGTGTATTGCCAAGCATTGCCTTCGCAATAGTCATCGGCACGGTGTGCCGAAAAATATGGGTTGAACGGTGTACGGAAGTTGCCTTTATCATCCACGCCGCGGATGAAGCCGCTTTCCTTGTCAAAGAACTTACGGTATGAGTGGCTCATCTTTGTGAAGTGTTCGTAATCATTTGTTTTGCCTAACGCCTTTGCAGCATTGGCTGCAGCACCGTCCGCAATGGCGTATTCCATATCAAAGGCTATAGCTTCGTTGAAAAGATTGCATGGAATATATCCGTATTTATGACGGAACTCTTTACCTCTTTCTTCAAGAGCTGCAGTCTTTTTGATTGCTTCAAATGCCTTTTCGTAGTCAAAACCGCCAATATTCTTTACAATAGCGTCTGCTACAACAGGAATTCCCGGGTCACCTACCATGCAGTCGGTCTCATTGCCCCA